>NZ_JCAFSW010000009.1:0-204835 GCF_059369635.1 Stenotrophomonas sp. YJH_SMC_58 | reverse complement strand
GAGCAACGTGATGCCGTGCTGCCTGAATGGCTGCATTACTACAACTGGCACCGACCCCACATGGGGATCGGCAGCCAACCGCCTATTTCCAGAATCCCGCTGAACAACGTGGTGGGTTTACACAGTTAGTCGACTGCTCTTTCACCGGCCGGGAAAATCCCGCGCTGCGCGCGAGAGTCGACTGACAGTCGACTCTACAGATCTGCAGGTCACCGGATCTCGGAGATCTCCACGCCATCCAGGCCCTGTGACAGCGTGCGTGCGTCGCCGCCCTGGCTGAGCTTGATGCGCAGGCGCACTTCGTTCTGCGAATCGGCGTAACGCAGCGCGTCCTCGTAGCTGATCTCGCCGGCCTGGTACAGCTCGAACAGGCTCTGGTCGAAGGTCTTCATGCCCAGCTGGACCGAGTCCTTCATCACTTCCTTCAGCTTGTGGATCTCGCCGTCGCGGATGTAGTCCTGCACCAGCGGCGTGCCCAGCAGGATCTCCATCGCCACCTTGCGCGAGCGGCCATCGGGCGACGGCACCAGCTGCTGCGCGACCACGCCCTTGAGATTCAGCGACAGGTCCATCAGCAGCTGGTTGCGGCGGTCTTCCGGGAAGAAGTTGACGATGCGGTCCATCGCCTGGTTGGCGTTATTGGCATGCAGGGTACACAGCACCAGGTGGCCGGTTTCGGCGAACGCGATGGCGTGGTCCATGCCTTCGCGGGTACGCACCTCGCCAATCATGATCACGTCCGGCGCCTGGCGCAGGGTGTTCTTCAGCGCGGCTTCCCAGCTGTCGGTATCGATGCCGACTTCGCGCTGGGTGATGATGCAGCCCTCGTGCTTGTGCACGAATTCGATCGGATCTTCGATGGTGATGATGTGGCCGGTCGAGTTCTGGTTGCGGTAACCGATCATCGCCGCCAGCGAGGTCGATTTACCGGTACCGGTGGCACCGACGAACAGGATGATGCCGCGCTTGGTCATCGCCAGCGTCTTGATGATCGGCGGCAGGCTCAGTTCTTCCACCGTCGGAATGCGCGTCTCGATGCGACGCAGCACCATGCCGACCTGGTTGCGCTGGTAGAAGCAGCTGACGCGGAAGCGGCCGACACCGGACAGGCCGATGGCGAAGTTGCATTCGTGGGTCTTCTCGAATTCCTCGCGCTGCGCCGGGGTCATCACGTTGAGGACCAGGTCGCGGCTCTGCTGCGGCGTGAGCGGGGTCTGCGTGATCGGCGAGATCTTGCCGTTGACCTTCATCGCCGGCGGCATGCCCGCAGTGATGAACAGGTCCGAGGCGCGCTGGTGCGCCATCAGCTTGAGGAACGAAGTGAAATCGATGGTGGTCGCGGTGGTGTTCACGGCAGGCTCCCGGAAAGCGGTTTACCAGGTAACGGTCGGTGGAGGAAACAACACGGGAACAGCAGCGCACTGGCGCACGCTGCCCCGTTACTGCCCCGCCTTACTCGAACAGGCGCTTGTCCTTGGCGTACTCACGGGCCTGGTTTCGGGTGATCAGGCTGCGCTTGACCAGGTCCTGCAGGTGCTGGTCCAGGGTCATCATGCCGTATTGCTGGCCAGTCTGGATGGCCGAGTACATCTGCGCCACCTTGTCCTCGCGGATCAGGTTGCGGATGGCCGGGGTGCCGACCATGATTTCCCACGCTGCGGTACGACCGCCGCCAACCTTCTTCAGCAGCGCCTGCGAAATGACCGCGCGCAACGACTCGGACAGCATCGAGCGCACCATCGGCTTTTCGCCGGCCGGGAACACGTCGATGATGCGGTCGATGGTCTTGGCCGCCGAGCTGGTGTGCAGGGTGCCGAACACCAGGTGGCCGGTTTCCGCCGCGGTCAGTGCCAGGCGGATGGTTTCCAGGTCACGAAGTTCGCCCACCAGGATGATGTCCGGGTCCTCACGCAGCGCCGAGCGCAGTGCTTCATTGAAGCCATGCGTGTCGCGGTGCACTTCGCGCTGGTTGATCAGGCACTTCTGCGAGGTATGCACGAATTCGATCGGATCCTCGACGGTGAGGATGTGGCCGTATTCGTTCTTGTTGATGTAGTCGATCATCGCCGCCAGCGTGGTCGACTTGCCCGAACCGGTCGGGCCGGTCACCAGGATCAGGCCCTGCGGCTGCTGGATCACTTCGCGGAACAGCGGCGGGCAGGCCAGGTCCTCGAGGGTGAGCACCTCGGACGGAATGGTACGGAACACCGCACCGGCACCGCGGTTCTGGTTGAACGCGTTCACTCGGAAGCGCGCCAGCGACGGGATCTCGAAGGAGAAGTCCACTTCGAGGAATTCCTCGTAATCGCGGCGCTGCTTGTCGGACATGATGTCGTACACCAGCGCATGGACCTGCTTGTGGTCCAGGGCTGGGATGTTGATCCGGCGAACGTCGCCGTCGACGCGGATCATCGGCGGCAGGCCTGCGGACAGGTGCAGGTCGGACGCTTTGTTCTTAACGGAAAACGCCAGCAGTTCGGCGATATCCATGAGCGGCTACTCCCCAATAACGGCTTCGACTGGAAGGATCTTTCCCCGGGCGGCAGTATAGCCTCCTGATTCAACGGAACGCGTTACGTGGCCACTCCCCTGCCCCAGATCCTGAGCAACCTGCATGCCGCCGCCGAGGCCGCTGGCAGGCCCGACCCACGCCTGCTGGCGGTGTCCAAGACCCAGCCGGCCGAGGCCGTGGCCGCGCTGGCCGCGCAGGGCCAGCACGCCTTCGGCGAGAACTACGTGCAGGAGGCACTGGCCAAGATGCAGGCGCTGCAGCACCTGGCGCTGGAATGGCACCTGATCGGCCACCTGCAGTCGAACAAGGCCGAGGCCGTGGCCACCCACTTCGACTGGGTGCAGAGCGTGGACCGGCCCAAGCTGGTGACCGCGCTGGCACGCCATCGGCCGGTCGCGCGAGGCCCACTGAACGTGCTGATCCAGGTCAACATCGACGACGAATCGAGCAAGCATGGCTGTGCACCGGAAGAAGTGGATGCACTGGCCGCAGCGATTGCCGCCGAACCCACCCTGCGCCTGCGCGGACTGATGGCGATTCCCGCGCCATGGCCCGAAGCCGAGCGCCGTCGGGATGCATTCGTGCGCATGCGTACACTTTTCCAGTCGCAGGCTGCCCAACACGCGCAGATCGACACGCTGTCGATGGGCATGAGCAGCGACTACGCCGAAGCCATCGCCGAGGGCGCCACCCTGGTGCGCATCGGCACCGCCCTGTTCGGCGCGCGCCCGCGCCCGGCCTGATTTTTCAAGGAGATTTCAATGGCAGCTGATTCCATCACCTTCATCGGCGGCGGCAACATGGCGCGCAGCCTGATCGCCGGCCTGATCCGCCAGGGCGTGCCGGCCGCGCACATCCATGTCGCCGAACCGGTGGCCGAACTGCGCCAGGCGCTGGCCGCCGACTTCGGCGTGCAGGTGCATGACAACACGAGCGATGCCGCCGCGCAGGGTGGCACCTGGCTGCTGGCGGTGAAGCCGCAGGTGCTGCGCGAAGTCTGCCAGTCTCTGCAGGCGCTGGCACAGGCGAGCCGACCGCTGGTGGTGTCGATTGCCGCCGGCATCACCAGTGCGCAGCTGCAGCGTTGGCTGGGGGGCGACCTGGCAGTGGTGCGCGCGATGCCGAACACCCCTGCCCTGCTCGGCGCAGGTGTGACCGGCCTGTTCGCCACACCGTCGGTGGACACGCAGCAGCACGCGCGGGCCGAGCAGGTGCTGGCCAGTGCCGGGCGCACGGTGTGGATCGACAGCGAGGGGCTGATGGATTCAGTGACTGCCGTTTCCGGCAGCGGCCCGGCCTATGTGTTCCTGCTGGCCGAAGCGATGGAAGCGGCGGGTATTGCCCAGGGCCTGCCGGCCGACGCCGCGCGCACGCTGGTGGTGCAGACCCTGCTGGGCGCCTCACGCATGCTGGATGAGGCTGGCGAAAGCCCGGCGGAACTGCGCCGCCGCGTGACCTCGCCCAACGGCACCACCCAGGCCGCGATCGAGAGCTTCCAGGCCGGTGGCTTCGAGGCCCTGGTGGATACGGCACTGCGCGCTGCGCAGGTGCGTGGGCAGGAACTGTCTGCGGCGAATGATTGATCCCGATGTGTGCCGACCAACGGTCGGCACCTACCATCATCCACGCATGGCGTGGATGCTCATTGCCCCAACGTGGTCATGACGAAATCGACGAAGCACTGCAACCGCGGGCGCGGCCTGCGGTCGGGCAGGTAGATCAGGTGCATCGGCCGCGGTTCGGGCAGGTAGTCGCGCAGCAGCGGCTTCAACCGCCCTGCTGCAATCTCCCCGGCCAGCAGTGCGGTCGGCTGCAGCACCAGCCCGGCCCCGGCCACGGCGGCTTCGCGCAGTGCAACACCATCATTGCAGGTCAGGCGCGCTTCCCAGTCCACCTGTTCACCGTTGGCCAGCTGCCAGCCGTGGCCACCGCGCCAGGCCAGATGGCTCAGGCAGTCATGCCCTTCCAGATCGGCGGGCGTACGCGGCGTGCCGCGCCGGCGCAGGTAGGACGGCGCCGCGCACAGGCTCATCGCATACGGTGGCAGCGGCCGCGCCACCACCTCCTGCGACGGCAGCGGCCCGACCCGGATCGCCACGTCGAAGCCGTCCTCGATCAGATCCACACGGCGGTTGCTCAGATCCAGTTCGACGTTCAGCTGCGGCTGCGCGCGCAGCAGGCCGGCCAGTTGTGGCGCCAGCACGCAGCTGCCCCAGGTGGTGGGTGCGCTGACCCGCAGCAGCCCGCGCGGTTGCACCTGCAGTCCAGCCACGTCGGCCTCGGCCTGCTGCACCTGCTCCAGCACCTGCCGGCACCCGGCCAGGTAGGCGCTGCCGGCTTCGGTCAGGCGCTGACGGCGGGTGTTCCGTTGCAGCACCGCGGTGCCCAGGTGCGCCTCCAGCTGCTGGATGTACTTGCCGACCATCACCGCCGAGACCTGCAACTGTTCAGCGGCCCCTGCAAAGCTGCCGCACTCGGCTACCGCGACGAAAGCCTGCATGCAGCGAAGGGTATCCATTGCTAATCCAGAGTTAGGAATCCTCAAAGCATACGCCGCTTACCTAACCCCACTGTGACGGCGCAGACTGCGCTTACTCCCTCACGCAAGGAACGGCCATGAAGATCCTCCTCGTTGGTGCCAGCGGCACCCTCGGCCAGGCAGTCGCCCGCCAGCTCGGACAACAGCATCAGATTCTCGCCGCCGGCCGCAACAGTGGCGAAATGCGCGTGGACCTGACCGACGACGCCAGCGTCGCCGAACTGTTCTCGCGTACCGGCCCGGTTGATGCGGTGATTTCCACCGCCGGCAAGCTGCACTTCGGTCCGCTGCAGGACATGACGCCGGCGCAGTTCAACCTCGGCCTGCAGGACAAGCTGCTGGGCCAGGTGCGGCTGGCCCTGGCGGCGCAGCACCATCTCAACGCCGGCGGCTCGATCACCCTGACCAGCGGCATCGTCAGTGCACAGCCGATCCGCGATGGCGTCAACGCCACCTCGGTGAATGCCGCGCTGGAAGGCTTCGTGCGTGCCGCCGCGTTGGAACTGCTGCCGCGTGGCCTGCGCATCAACGTGGTCAGCCCGAACGTGCTGATCGAATCGATGGCGGCCTACGCACCCTATTTCCCGGGCTTTGAAGCGGTGAGCGCGCAGCGCGCGGCGCTGGCCTTCCAGCGTGCAGTGGAAGGCATCCAGAGCGGCGAGACGATCACGGTCTGGTAAGAAAGAAGGGACGGAGGGGATCAAGTCGTCAATGCACAAACGACATAATCCCCTCCGTCCCCTTTTCGCGGGTCATTCCCAGCGCATCGGGCCGTCGCCGCGTTCGCCAAGCACATCCCCCGGGTTGGCCAGGCGGCAGCGCTGCAGCGACAGGCAGCCGCAGCCGATGCAGCCGGTGAGCTCATCGCGCAGCAGTTGCAGCATGTGGATGCGCTCCTCCAGCTCGGTGCGCCAGCGCGCGGACAGCCTGGCCCAGTCGGCCTTGGTCGGTGCGCGCCCCTCGGGCAGGCTTTCGAAGGCACGGCCGACCGCTTCCAGCGGCATGCCCACGCGCTGCGCAACGCGGATCACGGCCAGCCGGCGCAGCACGTCGCGGCTGTAGCGGCGCTGGTTGCCCGAGGTGCGCAGGCTGCTGATCAGCCCCTTGCGCTCGTAGAAATGCAGCGCGGAAACCGCCACGCCACTGCGCTGGGCGACTTCGCCCACGCTCAGTTCCTGGGACACCATTGCTTGACCTCAACTGCTGTTGAGGTGTCATGCTGCTATCTTCGCCGCCAGTTGACAAGCGCGGCCCGCATCTGACCCGTATGACCCCGACCCTCTCGCCCGCCGCCGCCCACCTGCCGGCCGACACCTCGATCCTGTCCGCACGCTATCGCGCGACCACCCTCGGCATGGTCGCGCTGGTCGCGCTGCACGCCTTCGAGGCATTGGCCGTTGCGGCCGCGATGCCCACCGTGGCCGAGGCGCTGGATGGCCTGCGCCTGTACGCACTGGCCTTCGGCGGTACCCTGGCCACCAGCGTGATCGGCATGACCCTGGCCGGGCGCTGGGCCGATCACCATGGTCCGGCACGGCCACTCTGGTACGGCCTTGGCTGCTTCGTGCTGGGCCTGTTGCTGGCCGGCTTCGCGATGCGCATGGGCATGCTGGTGGCGGGACGCCTGCTGCAGGGCCTGGGTGCGGGTGCGATCTCGGTCTCGCTGTACGTGATGGTCGGCCGCAGCTACCCGGAGCACCTGCGGCCGAAGGTGTTCGCCGCCTTCTCGGCCGGCTGGGTGGTGCCTTCGATGGTTGGCCCGGCGTTGAGCGGCCTGATCGTGCAGCACCTGGGCTGGCGCTGGGTGTTCCTGGCGGTGCCATTGCTGGCGGTTCCGGCAGGCCTGCTGCTGCGCCCCGCGCTGGCACGCATGCAGCCCCGTCCCCCCGGCACCGCCGACGATGGACGCGGCAAGGTGGTGCGCTGGGCCAGCGGCGCCTCGCTGGCCGCGTTGCTGCTGTACTTCGGCGGTCAGCAACCGGCCCTGCCTGCCCTGCTCTGCATCGGTGTGGCGGTGCTGGCGCTGCTGTTCTGCGTACATCGACTGCTTCCGCGCGGAACACTGATCCTGCGCCGTGGCCTGCCCAGCGTGATCGCGCTGCGTGGCATCGCGGCAGCCGCCTTCTTCGCCTGCGAGGCCTACCTGCCACTGCTGCTGCAGCGCGAACGTGGCCTTTCGCCCAGCTGGGCCGGTGCCGTACTCAGTCTCGGTGCGCTGGGCTGGTTCGCCGGCTCGTGGCTGCAGGGCCACCAGCAGCGTGGCTGGCCACGCCAGCAGCTGCTGCGCGCCGGCACGATGATGATGACGGTCGGCATCGCCGCCACGCTGGCCGTGCTGTTCAACGCGGTGCCACTGCCGGTGTCGCTGCTCGGCTGGGCCGTGACCGGCTTCGGCATGGGCATGATCTACGCCAGCCTGTCGGTGTTGACGCTGTCGTTGTCGGCGCCGCGGGAGCAAGGTGCCAACACCTCGGCACTGCAGCTGAGCGAGGCCCTGTCGGTGACCACCGCGCTGGCGGTCTCCGGCGCATTGTTCGCATTGTTCGTGGAAAGCAGCCCGCACACCGGCTACCTGCTGTGCCTGACCATCACCTTCGGCCTTGCGCTGTTGGCCACGGTGATCGCGCGACGGGTGTAGCGCCGCCGGATTCCGGTAGTGCCGGCCGCTGGCCGGCAACCTCCGCGCACGCGGGAATCCCATGACGGCCAGCGGCCGGCATTACCGCGTACCGGCCCCCACATCATCGATGTCCCGATGCAGGATGCGCCGCACTTCCAGCACCGCCTGCGGGGTCTCCTGCACGCTGTGGCCGGAAATGATCACCTTCTCGGACAATGCACCCGGCAGGTGCGCACTCCAGTACGGCACCAGCCCGTCATCGGATTTGTCCACCGGCAGTTCCGGTTTGCGCTGGGCGATGATCGAGTGGTACTTCAGGCCCGCTTCGATCGGCAGCTGTGCGGCGGCCTTCACGAACGGATCGCTGGCCTTGAGGTTGTCGATGCTGTTCGGAATCTTCGGCTTGGCCGTGCCATCGACCTGCTGTTCGGCCTGCGCCAGTGCCAGGAACACATCCTCGAATTTGCCGAGGATGGTCAGCGGCAGGCGTACCAGGCGACCGATCAGGCGCCCGACCTTGTTGCCGGCAATGTCGGTGCCCTGGTGCGGCGCGGCGATGAAGATCGCACGCTCCACGTTCGGCTGCGCCTTGAAATGCAGCAGCGGCCCCAGCTTGTTCTGCACCCGCTTCAGGCGCTCGCCCTTCAGGTCGTAGTTGGCCAGCAGGTCATTCCACAGTACGTCGCCCGAGTCACTGACCAGCAGGCGCGCCAGCACGCCGCCCATGCTGTGGCCGATGTAGACCATGTCCTTCGATGCACGCGTGCTGCCGTTGGGATCGAAGTGCTTCAGCGTGTCGTTGAACGCATTGGCGATCTCGTAGCGGTTCAACGCGATCGGCGCATTGGTCGGGTAGTACACCTGCCACACCTGGAACTGCTGGCGCAGCTCGGGGTCGCCCATGATCTCGTTGGCCAGGTTCACCCAGGCTTCCGGGCTGCTGGCCAGGCCGTGCAGCATGAAGATAATGCGACGATTCGGGTCCCACGGCTGCATCAGGTAGATGTGCGGTTCGCCGATGCCCTCGCTCATGCCGAACAGGGTGCGCAGCGATTGCCGGGCGAAACCGCTCTGCGCCAGCCACAGGCCATAGGCGGCGGTGAAGTTGCCGGCAAGCGGCACCTGCTCGCCATGCAGGGTGATGCGCTCGGTGGCTTCGGGCGAATAAGCGTCCAGCTCGACCCGGCGCGTACGCATCACATCGTCCAGGTTGCTGCCCTCGAAGCGCAGCAGTGCGGTGACGTTAATCGAGGACATCTCGCTGAACTCGGGCACCGAATCGTCATGGCGATGACGGCGGCCACGGCGTGCGTCGTCCTCATCCTCCTGCGGCGCCTCGGCCTTGGGGCCCTCGGGTGCGATCACCGGTGCAACCAGCTTCGGCGGGTCCATCACCATCACCAGCTCGGCACCGAAGCCATCGCGGCGATAGGTACTGCGCAGGCCGACGAAGCTGACCGTGCCGGCCGGCACCAGCTGCGCGGGAATGCTCTTCAGGTTCAGCTGCTGGTAGTTGGAGGCCAGCGACCAGCTGCCGACCGTGAGCGGCTTCGTGTAATCCTCGCCGGCCAGCGCAGCGGCGCGTGCGCGCACGAACAGCACCACTGCCGCCTTCTCGGCCGCGTAGTTGTAGTAGTCGCGCACCTGCGTCTGGCGGTCCTCGAAGGCACGGTCGGACGGTGAGCGGCCGCTGTAGAACAGGTAGGCATAGGCATAGCGCGCCGCTTCCAGCCAGGCATCCAATGCCGCATCGCTCATCGGCGGATCGCCGGCAGCCGTCTTCTTCGGCGTCATCGCCAGCGCGGCCTTCACCCACAGTTCGGACAGCGCAGACAACCGCTGCTCGACATTGAGGTCGTCGGTCATCAGCAGCGTGCTGCGGCAGACCAGGAAGTCCTTTTCGCACTGCGACTCGTCCAGGCCTGCCGCGCTGAGCGTTTCGCGCGCGGCCGGGCTGAGCTTGCCCGTGTTGAGCACGTCGGCACGCTTGTTGACCAGCGAATCGCTGGACTTGACCTGCTTGACGGTAACCATCGCGCAACCGCTGCTACCCAGCAGCAGGAAGGCAGCGAACAACACCGGCAGCAGGCGCTGCCAGCGGCGTGGGAGGAATCGGGTCATTACTGCGGGTCCTGCTCGGTGCCGGGCACGCCCTGGCGGATTACGGTGGAGAAGTGGTCGCCGCTGCCCAGGTCCAGCGCACGCTGGGTGATGCGGCCCTTGTCATGCAGCTCGGCGTACGGCACACCTGGAGCGAGCGCGCCGACCTCCTGCGCGTACTCGGCCAGGTAACCGGACAGCAGCAGGCGGTAATCCAGCGGCAGACGCGGTGCGATGTGCCGGGCCAGGTCGAAGACGATGGTGGTGCAGTTGCTGGTCAGCGTGTTGTAGAAGCCGGGCTTGGCATCCAGTTCGCGGGCCTGCGCGATGTACGCAGCGAACAGTTCCTTCAGCTGTGCGCGGTTCATGCCATGCAGGCGGTAGAGATAGACGTCCTCGCCGCGCGCGTTGGTGCGGGTGCGGATGATGTCGGTCTCCTCCGAAGCTACCAGGGTCATCTCGAACTTGCGGAAGAAGCCACCCAGCGCCGAGAACGATTCACCGCGCTCCTTGCGGATCTCCAGCGAGAACACCACGTGGCGGCCGTCCTCGAAACCAAACGAGATCAGGGTGTGGGCGATGGCCGGGCCCATCCAGTACGACAGCACCAGATCGGCAGAGCGCAACTGGTCCAGGTCGTACTCGCGGCGCACCCAGCGGGCGTCGTAGTCGGTTTCGCTGCGCCAGGTGAAATCACGCACGTTGTCCAGCACGACATGGCGGCCATCGAAAGACACCACGTGCAGGCGCTGGGCCACGTCATCGGCCCACACGCGGTCCTGGCGCGGGGTCAGCAGCAGCCACCACAGGCCGGCCAGCGCCAGCGATGCCCCGAACGCCAGGCCCAGGCGGCACGAGGCACGGCCCCGCGCGACCCGCCACGACGCCCACAGCGCTACCAGCAGCCACAGCCCGGCGACGCCGGTGGCCAGCCAGCCCGGCCCCGGCAACTGATAGGCCAGCAGCCCGGTCACCCACAGCGCCAGCAGCGCCGTGGCACTTCCTGTCATCCATCGTCCTGCGGCTTTCACTGGCATCCTGTCGCGGTCCTGAAGCCGCATAGTTAGCCACAAGCGGGTTCACCGTGGCATCTACGGCCCGTTCAGGCACACCGGCGCACCGTCTGCGGCGGCCCCCGCGGCCAGACGGATCACACAGGAGCAATGATGGGCATCACTTCCGTGGCCGGCGTTCCGGTCCAACCCCAGCACCGCGCAACCTGCCACTGCGGCACCGTCGAGCTGCTGCTGGACCTGCCGGACGGCATCGTCGATCCCCGCCGCTGCGACTGCTCGATGTGCCGGCGCCGGGGTGCCATCGCCGCCAGCGTCCCCCGCCAGGGCCTGCAGGTGCTGCGCGGGCAGAACCACCTGCAGATGTACCAGTTCAACACCCATGTGGCCGAGCACTACTTCTGTGGCGTGTGCGGCATCTACACCCATCACCGGCGCCGCTCCAACCCCGACCAGTACGGCTACAACGTGGCCTGCCTGGAAGGCATCGACCCGTTCGCGTTGGGGGTGATCCCGGTCAGCGATGGGGTCAACCACCCATCAGACCGCACCGGCTAGTGGCGCGTGCGCCGTGGCGGCGTGGCCACCTTCTGCCAGGGCGCCATGCCGCTGCGCCCCGCCCGCGCCGGGCGTTTCAGCCAGGGCCGGCGCGGCGGTGCCGGTGGCGCATCCGCGGCCGGGGGAGGAAGCGGTCGACGGCCAGGCCAGAGATGATCGAGCAGCCACATGGCAGGTCTCCGTGGGGGACGGGGACGACCAAGGCTAGGCCCGGGTGGGCATAGGCAGCGTGAGCGGGACACGACAACGGGATGACGGCGAAGGCGGGCGATGAGCCTGCTACGCAGTACGCCCGACCAACGCGTCTTTACGTTTCCGCAGCAACAGGTGCAACAACGCAGCACATGCGGCGGTCAGCAGCGCCAGTACACGCAGCAGTGTTGCCAGCGCCTCACTACTGGCATGCTGAAGCTGCATGCGACTCATCGCCGGTAGCAGTGCCTGCGCCTGTTCCCGCGCCCCCGTGGCCAGATAGGCACCGGCACGGGCCAGCGATGCCGGCGACGCGCCCTGCAGCTGATGGCCGATCAGCAGCGCAAGCAAGGCAGTGACTGCGGCCAATGCGATGCCCTCACCGGCTACACGCACGGTCCCGAAGATGCCGGCGGCCATGCCCGCACGCTGTACCGGCACCACGCTCACCGACAGCCCATCCATCAGCCCCCATGGCAAGGCCGTCCCTGCACCGACCAGCATCAGCCACGGCACCCACTGCGAAGGCGACGGCTGCGATGCATGGCGCGACAACAGGTACAGACCAGAGGCACAGACCAGCAGTCCCAGCGTGCACAGCCGCGCACTTCCAACGCGCTCCGCCCAGCGCGCAACCAGCATCGGCAGCACCAGCATCGGCGCGGACAGGGCCAGCATCTGCAGCCCCACCAGGGTCGCGCTCTGTCCGTGCACTCCCAGCAGCTGCAGAGGCAATACCACCAGCAGCACCACGTAGCCGAAGCAGGTCGCCACCGGCAGCAGCTGGACACCGAGGAACGCCGGTTGCGAGAACAACGAGAGGTCCAGCAGGGGTGAGCGGTGCAGTCGTTCGATGCAGATGAACGCTGCGCCCAGCAGCAGCGTCGCCAACAGCACCAGTTGCACGCGCACGGTATGCAGGCCGAACTCGCCCAGCCACAGCAGGGCCAGGGTCAACGCTGCCAGCATCAGGCTGAAGCCCAGCATGCCGCCGACATCCAGCCGCCCGCGTTCACCGTGGCTTTCGGGCAACACGCGCGCGCCCAGTACGAAGGCGGCCAATGTCAGCACGCCGCCGACGGCGAACACACTGCGCCATCCCAATGCCTGCAGCAGCAGACCCGCAAGCAGCGGCCCCAGCGCCAACCCCGCACCAAATGTGGCGCCCAGCAGAGCGAAGACACGGCCACGCATCGGCCCCTGCCAGGCATGCGCGAGCGCAGCCGTGCCCGATGCCAACGCCGCTGCGGCGGCAACGCCCTGCAACCCACGCGCCAGATCCAGCGAGGGTAGCGTGGGAGCAAGGCAGACGGCGATCGTGGCAATGGTGAAGCCTGCTGTGCCCAGCAGGAACAACCGCCGCCGGCCATAGCGGTCGGCCAGGCCACCGGCAGCGAGCAGCAGGCTGCCGAAGGTGAGCATGAAGGCGTTGGTCACCCAGGCCAGCACGCTCGGCGACGACGCCACGGAACGGGCCAGCGCGGGCACCGCGACCGCACCGGCCGAGAAGGACAACGGCAACGCCAGTGCGGCCAGGCAGACGGCAAGCAGGGTCCAGCGCTGCTGCGTCTGGACAGGTACAGGGAGCATCGAAACCGGGGCCATGCGGGCCTCCAACCATCAGGGGCATTGATGATGGACGGGCCGCTATCCCTGAAAAACAGGCCCGATGGACGTTGATTGCGTCCCACTGTTCCGTAATCATGCCCCGCATGGACTCCATTTCTGCCCTGCTCGCCTTCGTCCGCACCGCGGAGGCTGGCAGCATCGTCGGCGCTGCGCGTGTACTTGGCCTGTCCGCGTCGGCGGTCGGCAAGCGCATCGCCCGTCTTGAACAGGAGCTCGGCACCCGCCTGTTCCAACGCACCACCCGCCGCGTGCATCTCACCGACGAAGGCGAACTGCTGCTGCAGCGCTGCCGGCGTGCACTGGACGAGCTTTCCGAAGCACAGGCGGACCTGGCGCAGCGACAGCACGCCCCCAGCGGGCTGCTGCGCATCGGCCTGCCCACCATCGGGTACCGCTTCCTGCTGCCGGTGCTGCCCGGCTTCCAGCAACGCTATCCGCAGGTGCAGCTGGAACTGGACTTCAACGACCGCATCGTCGATGTGGTCAGCGAAGGCCTGGACGCGGTGATACGCAGTGGTGAACTGGCCGATTCCAGCCTGACCGCACGGCGACTGGGCGGCTTTCGTTTCATCCTCTGTGCGGCGCCGGGCTATCTGCAGGTGCATGGAACGCCCGGCGATGTGGGCGAGCTGCGCCTGCATACCGCGCTGCGCTTCCGTTACCCCACCACCGGAAAGCTGCATCCGTGGCAGCTGCCGGGCATCGAAGGCGATGCGGGGGCACGCCTTCCCACGGCGATGACCTGCAACAACATGGAGGCCGTGCTGGCCGCTGCGATCGGTTGCATGGGCGTGGCCTGGATGCCTGACTTCCTCGCTGCTGACGCGCTGGCCGATGGCCGCCTGCAACGGGTGCTGCCTGCACTGCCCACGCACCAGGGGCAGTTCTCGCTGCTATGGCCCGGTGGGCGCCATCCCAGTGCACGCCTGCGGGTGTTCATCGACTACGCCGTTGCGCATCTGTTCCAGCGCGCCCCGGAAAAGGGGACGGAGGGGATTAAGTCGTTTCAGGCACAGTAGGACCGATTACGACTTAATCCCCTCCGTCCCCTTTTTCGTTCAGCGACTGAAGCGGCGCGCGCCGGCGACGCAGATCACCGCGACCACGGTCACCAGCACCATGCAGAGGCTGACCGATTCGTGCAGCAGCAGCGCGGCCAGGGCCAGGCCGAAGAACGGTTGCAGCAACTGCAACTGGCCGACGGCGGCGATGCCGCCCTGCGCCAGCCCGCGGTACCAGAACAGGAAGCCGATCAGCATGCTGAACACTGCCACATAGCCCAGCGCCCACCACGCCGAGGCACCAACCGCAGTGAACGAGGCCGGGCGCATCAGCACCGTCAGCGGCAGCATCACCGGCAAGGCCAGCAGTAACGCCCAACTGATCACCTGCCAACCGCCGAGATGACGGGCCAGCCGACCACCTTCGGCATAGCCCAGCCCGCACACCACGATCGCCGCCAGCATCAGCAGATCGGCCTGCAACGATGCCTCGATGCCGTTGCGCACCGCATAGCCGACCACGCAGGCACTGCCCAGCAACGAAAACAGCCAGAACGCCGGGCGCGGCCGATCGCCACCGCGCAGCACGCCGAACACCGCAGTGCTCAACGGCAACAGGCCGAGAAACACGATGGTGTGCGCCGACGATGCGTGGCGCAGCGCGAGTGCGGTCAACAACGGAAAGCCGACTACCACCCCGAGGCTGACCACTGCCAGGCCTGGCAGGTCACTGCGCCGCGGCCACGGCTGGCGCAGCAGAAGGAGCAGGCCGAGGCCGAGCACGGCGGCAATGGTCGCGCGTGCAGCGGTGACGAATCCGGCGTCCAGCTGCAGAACCGCCAGGCGGGTGGCCGGCAGGGAGCCGGCGAAGATCACCACACCGATGAAGCCATTGATCCAACCACTCGCCGACCGTTCCACGCCTGTACTCCTGAAGGTGCCGGACGATGCCCGGCTGGACCTGCATGGAAGCATCCGGCGCGGGAAGACCCCAGCTACAATCCAGTACAGTCGCAAGTAACTGTACTGCCCACACTTCCACTACGGTTCCACCATGCCGCGCCCCCTTACCCGCATCGAATCGGTCATCCAGACCGTCCGCACCCGGATCAGTGCACGGGTCGATGGCCCCGGCTCCCGCCTGCCCTCGGTACGCGCGCAGGCGGCGGCGATGGGCGTGTCGGTCTCCACCGTGGTCGAGGCCTACGAACGCCTTGCCGCCGAGGGGCTGATCAGCGCCCGGGCCGGCTCCGGCTTCTACGTCAGTGGCCCGGCCGCACCGCTGGCGCTGGCCGAACTGGAGCCACGGCTGGATCGCGCGGTGGATCCGCTGTGGGTATCACGGCAATCGCTGGAAACGCCCGCGGGCGACCTCAAGCCAGGGTGCGGCTGGATGCCCAGTGACTGGCTGTATCACGATGGCGTGCGCCGCGGCCTGCGCCGGCTGGCGCGTGCCGATGCCATGCAACTGGTGGACTACGCCGGCCCGCTCGGGCTGCCCGCGTTGCGCCAGCTGCTGCAAAGGCGCAGCGCCACGCTTGGCATCGATGCACCGGTGGAGCAGATCCTGCTGACCGAATCCGGTACGCACGCGGTCGATCTGCTCTGCCGTTTCCTGCTCAAGTCCGGCGACTGCGTGCTGGTCGACGACCCGAGCTACTTCAATTACCACGCGCTGCTGAAGGCGCACCAGGTGCAGGCCATCGGCGTGCCGTACACGCACAGCGGCCCGGACCTGGAGGCGTTCGCGCAGGCCCTGCAGGCACATTCGCCGCGGCTGTACATCACCAATTCCGGATTGCACAACCCGACCGGCGCGGTGCTTTCCGCGAGCACCGCACACCGCCTGCTGGGCCTGGCCGAACGCAGCGAACTGATCATCATCGAGGATGACATCTTCGCCGACTTCGAACTGCAGCCGGCACCGCGGCTGGCCGCGCTCGATGGACTGTCACGGGTGATCCACGTCGGCAGTTTCTCCAAGACGCTGTCGGCAGCGTCGCGCTGCGGCTACATCGCCGCGCGCCACGACTGGATAGAGGCATTGACCGACCTGAAGCTGGCGACCAGCTTCGGCGGTGGCCATCTGGCCGCGCAGTTGATGCACATCGCGCTGACCGACAGCGGTTACCGCCGCCACATGCAGTCGATACGTTCGCGGCTGGCCGATGCACGCCGGCACACACTGCGGAAACTGCAGACGCTGGGTATCACGCCGTGGCTGCAGCCGGAAGCCGGCCTGTTCCTGTGGTGCCAGCTGCCCGATGGCCGCGACGCCGCCGCACTGGCGCGGCAATGCCTGCGCGAAGGCATCGTGCTGGCGCCGGGCAATGCCTTCAGCCAATCGCAGCGCGCGGCCGACTATGTGCGTTTCAACGTTTCGCAGTGCCAGGACCCGAGGATCTGGCAGGTGCTGGCGCGCGCGCTGCGTTGAGCTGGTAATGCGCGACCAGCGCATCCACCACCACGCGGACGCCCGGCAACTGGCCGCGACGGTGCGGCAGCAACACGCTGGTGGTGACTTCGCCGGCATGCCACGCTGGCAGCACCTGCTGCAGGCGGCCGTCGGCGATGGCCGCAGCACACAGGCTGTGTGGCAGCACGGTGATGCCAAGACCCGCTTCTGCCGCCGCGATCAGCAGCTGCGATTCATTGCCGACCAGCGCCACCTGCGGCTCCACCTGCACGGTGTGGGCGTCGGCGCCGTGCAGCGTCCAGCGCGTTGCATGGCGCGCGGTCAGCAGGCCTGCATGCGCGCGTAGCTGTTCGGGCGTGTCCACTGCCGGCGCGGCTGCCAGATAACCAGGGGACGCCACCAGCACGATGCGTTCGCTACCGAGCATGCGCTGCACCAACCCGGAATCCGGCAGCGGACCGAAGTGGCTGCGCAGGGCGATGTCGATGCCTTCCTGCGCCAGATCGATGAAACGATCACTCACTTCAACTTCGATGCGCAGCCGTGGATAGCGGCGGGCCAGTGCAGGCAAGCACGCGGCGAGCTCGCCCTGCACCACCGGAATCGAAGCGCTGATCCGCACGGTGCCGCTGGGTTCGGCCTGGCGGTCGCGGACGATGGCCTCGGCGGCCTCAACCTCGGACAGCGCCGCGCGTGCACGCTCGAAGAACTCCTGACCGACCTCGGTCAATGCGAAGCGGCGCGAACTGCGCTGCAGCAGCCGCACCTGGAGCTGTTCTTCCAGCAGCGCCACGCGCTTGCTCAGGGTCGAGCGCGGCAGGCCCAGATGGCGCCCGCCTGCAGCGAACCCGCCCTGCTCCACCGCGGTCACGAACAGGGCCAGATCGTTGAGGTTGAGCATGGACAACGTCCACAGATGTGGACTTCAGGATGCCATTCGAACGGCTTCCGGGGCAATGTCCACGCAGGCACGCTTCCCTCACCCGCCGCATCGCGGCTTGAACCGGAAATCTGCCATGACCCCGATCCTCTTCTACGGCGTGCCCTCGGGCTGCTCGTTCGGCTCCATCGTCGCCCTGGAATGGCTGCGCCAGCCGTATCACCTGTGCCGCATCGACATGCCCGGCCAGGTGCAGGGCGAGGACTACCGCCGCCTCAATCCACTGGGCGAAACCCCGACGCTGCGAACCGCGCAGGGCGAGCTGCTCAGCGAAAGCCTGGCCATCCTCAACCACCTGGCCGCGCTGGGTATCGCGCAGGGACTGGGCTTCGCACAGGGCACCTCCGGCTTCGATCGCCTCAACCATCGGCTGGCCTATCTCAACACCAGTTTCTTCAGTGCCTACGCGCCGCTCTGGCACGCACTGGAGCATGCGCAAGGCGATGACGGCGAGGCGCTGCGTGCCTATGGCACCACCAAGGTGCGCCACGCCCACCAGGCGCTGGAGCAGATGATCGGCACGGGCCCGTGGCTGCTGGGCGAACAGCGCAGCTTTGCCGATGCCTACTACGCCGGCATCGCGCGCTGGAATGACTATCACCAGGTGGTCGATCGTCGCGAGTTTCCCAGGGTGCAGCAGCTGTTCGAGCGCCTGCAGGACGACGCCGGCGTGCAGTTCGCCCACGCCATCGAAGCGCAGCAGCCGGCAACCAGCAGCGGTGGCTTCCTCGGCGAGTTGCGGCTGGAAGACGTGCTTGAGGCCACAGCGGCCTGAGCCCTGTCCTGCCCGTGTGGCAGCGGCGCGCAATGCCTCTTGCGCGCCGCGCTACAGTGGTATGTCCCCCGCCGCAGGAATCCGCGCATGTCCACGTTCTCCGACCCGCAGGCGGTGGCCCGTTATGCCGAAGCGCCGCTGCGCCAAGTGCCCGGCTTCCTCGCCTTGCAGCAGATGAGCCGCCTGCTGCTGGCCGAACGCGTTCCCGCGCAGGGCCGTGTGCTGGTGCTGGGCGCCGGTGGCGGGCTGGAGCTGAAGGCTTTTGCCGAGGCGCAGCCGGGCTGGCAGCTGCTGGGCGTGGATCCGGCCGCGCCGATGCTGGCTCTGGCCGAGCAGACACTGGGTCCGCTGATGCCGCGCGTGCAGCTGCTGGAAGGCTACATCGACGATGCGCCCGCTCTGCGCTTCGATGGGGCCAGCTGCCTGCTGACCCTGCACTTCCTCGATGCCGGGCAGCGCCTGCACACGTTGCGCGAGCTGCACCGGCGCCTGCAGCCCGGCGCGCCGCTGGTTGTGGCCCACCACAGCGTGCCGCAGGAACCGGCCGGCAAGCTGCGCTGGTTGCAGCGCTACGCAGCGTTCGCCGAAGCCTCGGGCGTTGCCCACGCCGATGCACAGCGCGCGATCGAGGCCATCGCCGAGCGGCTGCCGCTGCTGGCCCCCGAACAGGAAGTGGCGCTGCTGCAGGAGGCCGGCTTCGACGGCGTGGAGCTGTTCTACGCAGGCTTCAGCTTCAAGGGCTGGGTGGCGTACGCCGGGTGATGCCGATGCGCTGCATCAACAGCGCCACCTGCTGCACGTCCAGCGTGGCACCACGCAGGTTGGTGCTGCGCAGGTCCAGCTCACCCAGCTCCGAGTTGGTCAGGTCGCAGTCGGTGAAGTTGGCGCTGTTCCAGTCGATGCCCTCGAACTGGCCGCCGGACAGGTCCGAGCCGGCGAAGCTGGCGCCACTCACATTCGCGCCATCCCATCGGTTTTCCCACAGCTCGCACTTTTCCAGCGTTACCCGCGAAAAATTGGCATAGCGCAGGTTCGACTTCTTGATGAACGCGCTGCAGAACCGGCTGCGCGTGGTGATCTGGTTCATGAAGCTGGCGTTGCTGAAATCCGCGCCCTGCGCACGGCACTCGCTGATCTCCAGGCCCAGCGCCTTGATGAAATTGAAATGGCACATGCTGATATCGCAGCTGCGGAAACTGGCTTCCTTCAGCGTGGCGCCATTGAAGCGGCAGCCGGCGCGGCTGTCGGCATCGTAGAAACTGCAGTTGATGAACTCGGTGCCGGTCAGGTCCGCACCGGAGAAATCGCACTCGTGGAACTGCTGGTCGACCACTTTCTGGCCGGTGTACTGGTCCGCGCCGATGCGCAGCTTGCGGTGAACGGTGGGAGACATCAGGGATTCCATGCCAAGTGCCCCGCCATGATGCCGGGCCGCGAGGCCGATCCATAGACCCCGGGGCGGACGGGTTCACCGGCAGTCCAGCCGCCCTGCGCCCTCCCGAGCAATGCGTGTTGTTGCACGATTATGCACGAACGTGCAGACTTGCGGCATGAGCGCCGACCCCAGCCCCCTACCCGCCCAGCGCACCCGGCAGATCCTCGAGGAGCTGCGCCAGCAGGGCCGCGTGGTCGCCGCCGAACTGGCGCGCCGTTATGCCGTCTCCGAAGATTCGATCCGCCGCGACCTGCGCGAGCTCGCCGCCCAGGGCCTGTGCCAGCGCGTCTACGGCGGCGCCGTGCTGCCGCCGCCCAAGGAACGGCCGCTGCGCGAGCGCCTGACCCGCGACCGCGGCGACAAGGCCGAGCTGGCCGCCCGCGTCTGCGCGCTGCTGCAACCCGGCCAGGTGGTACTGCTCGATGCCGGTTCGACCAATCTGGCGATCGCCCAGCAGCTGCCGGCCGCTCTCGGGCTGACGGTGATCACCAACGCCCCGCAGATCGCCACCGCCGCCACCATGCTCGAAGGCACTTCAGTGCAGCTGATCGGCGGGCGCCTGGCCAGCGGTGGCGGTGCGGTCGGTGCCGAGGCGTTGGCCCAGGTGCAGCGCCTGCGTGCCGACGTGTACCTGCCCGGCCCCTGCGCGGTGGACGGCGACACCGGCGTGTGGGCAATGGATGCGGAAGAAGCCACGCTGAAGCGCGCGATGGTGGCCTGCAGCAGCCGCGTCATCGTCGCCGCCACCACTGAAAAGCTCGGTGCCCGCGGCAACTGGCAGATCGCCAGCCTGGACGAGATCGACGACCTGGTGCTGACCACCACCGCACCGCCCGCCTTGGCGGCTCGCTTCCACGCCGCCGGTATCGCGGTGCACCCCACGCCTCCCTGACCGTACCGCTCATGTCCCTTGCCAACCGCGCGCGTGCCGAACAGCACGCGACCCGCGCTGCGTTCTTCATTCCCGGCTTCGCCACCGCGTTGTGGGCCACCCTGGTGCCATTCGCCAAAGCGCGCACCGGGATCAATGACGCCACGCTGGGGCTGGTGCTGCTCTGCCTCGGTGCCGGCTCGCTGCTGGCGATGCCCTTGTCCGGCGTGCTGGCCGCACGCCTCGGTTGCCGCCGGGTGATGGTGGCCAGCAGCCTGCTGATCTTCCTGACCGTGCCCGGCCTGGCCCTGGCGGGTTCGGCCTGGACGCTGGGCGTGGTGCTGTTCGTGTTCGGTGCGGCCGTGGGTGCGATGGACTGCACGATGAACGTGCAGGCCGTCATCGTCGAGCGCGAAGCACGGCGGGTGATGATGTCTGGCTTCCATGCCTTCTTCAGCATCGGCGGCTTCCTCGGCGCGGCCACCATGACCGTGCTGCTGTCCGCACAGTTGCCGCCCTTGGCATCGGTGCTGATCGGTGTCGGCACCATGCTGCTGGTGATGCTGTTGTCGGCGACCTACTGGCACAGCGAACGCATGCCGCACGACACACCGATGCTGGCCCTGCCGCATGGCATTGTGCTGTTCATCGGCGTGCTGGCGTTCGTCGCCTTCCTCGGCGAAGGTGCGATGCTCGACTGGAGCGCGGTGTTCCTCAGCGATGTACGTCGCGTCGATGCCAGCCTCGCCGGCGTCGGCTATGTGACCTTCACCCTGACCATGACGGTCGCGCGCCTGTTCGGCGATGCACTGGTGGCACGCGTGGGCCGACAGCGCGCGATCGTGTTCGGCGCGCTGCTCGCCGGTGCCGGCGTGCTGGTGCTGACCCTGGTCACGCCGTGGCAGGCATCATTGGCGGGCTATGTGCTGGTCGGCCTCGGTTGCGCCAACATCGCGCCGGCGCTGTTCTCGCTGGCCGGCCACCAGACCCGCATGCCCGGCGCGCTGGCCATCACCGCCGTTTCCACGCTGGGCTTTGCCGGCATCCTTGCCGGACCGGCGTTGATCGGCTTTGCCGCCAATCATTTCGGTCTGATTGCTGCGTTCATCGGTGTGGCCACGGCCTTGTTGCTGGTGGCCGTGTCCACCCGTTGGCTGCGGGTTTAGTCCAAGGCATCAGCGCCGCCTGCGCCGCAGCTTCATCCGCAACCGGCGGTAGCCGATCACCGTGGCCGTTGCACACAACGCAGCGCCAGCCAGGCTCAGCAGCAGCAACACCGCCAGCCGGGCGGTGACCTGACGCAGCATCGCCGGCAGGTCCCAGCTGTGCAGGAAGTGGAACAGCCAGCGACCCACGCGCTCGCGACGCCCCATCGTCAGCAACGGGTCGCCAGTGGCCAGATCGAGGTAGACCCGCGTCGCCTCGGCATCGCCGAAATCAGCCAGCGCCACCGGGAAGCGGCGTACCGCTGCGCCGTTCATGGCTTCCGGTGCACGCGGGTAGAAGTACGCATCCGCTGCGAGCTGGACCCAGTACCCCTGCACGGGCGCATCGGACAACGCCCGCACCTTCTGCTGCAGCCATGCGGCCGGCAGCAACCGCGCAACCTGCAGATGACCATCACTGCCGGACACAATGCGGGTCTCGCCCTGCCCGTCCAGCAACACCGCGAACAGCTCACCATCGATGCGTCGCCACTGGATCTCCACCGGCTTGAAGCGCGCGTCGTCGACGGCCGCCAGCAGCGCCGCCGGTTCACCCAGCGCGCCATCCACCGCTACCGCGCCGCCACGATAGCGTCCGCTGTCGATCGCTTCGCGCGTACTGCTGAAGACGCCCAACGGGTTCATCGACATCAGCCCGCTGAAGATCCAGCTGAACACGAAAGCCGCAGCCACCAGCCCGATCAGATGGTGCCAGCGCATCCATGGTTCGACGTATGGCGTCTTCGCACCCGAACGGTAGTGCCCACGGAAACGCCAGCGCCACACACCCACCACGATGCCGCTGATCGCCGCCACCGTGCACAGCGCGGACAGCACGATCACCACCCACGTCCACACCGGGTCCACCGACTGCATGCGCAGGAAGTACAACCAGTGCAGCCAGGCGCCCACATAGTTCCAGCGCTGCTGCACATGCGGTGCGTCCTGCACCACTTCGCCGGTGTGTGAGGACACATACACATCCCCTGGCTGCGCGCCGCCCACTTCAACCCGGTACAGCGGCCGATGCGCATCCAGCGCACGCGAATGCGTCCAGCGGTCCTCGTCCACGCGTGTCGCGCCGACGAAGGCTTGGCCGCCCGCGAACTGTGCGGCGGATGCTTCGGCTCTCTGTGCCGACACCGGCAGCAGCGCCTGGCCGGTCACGGCAGACCAGGCGCCCACGTTGCTGCCATTGCGCACCACGTACGCAGGCTCGCCACGCAGCGTCGTCAGCGCCACAACCTCCGGCTCGGCCTGCACCACGGCAGGCAGTACCGACAGCCCCTGCAGATCGCGAGCATCCCCCAGCACCGGCAACGCCGCCAGCCGCTCACCGGGTGTCAGCTTCGGGTAACCAATGAACAGCATCACCATGCCGCTGACAAACCACAGCAACATCAGCAGGCATCCGCCGATGCCCAGCCAGCGGTGCACCAGATAGGTCCAGCGCTTGGCGGTCGATCGCAACGTCATCGCCAGCCTCCTCAGAAGCGATGATCGACGGTGAATTCGACGCGCCGGTCCGCACCCAGCAGCCACTGCGTGCTGGTGTAGTACGCGGTGGCGTAGTACGCCTTGTCGAACACGTTGAACAGCCGCGCCGACAGCCGCGTGCGCGGTGCCGCCTGCCAGGTCAGTGCCAGGTCGGTGGTGCTGTAGCCGGGCAGCTCCAAGGTGTTGGCGTTGTCGGCGTAGCGCTTGCCGACGTAACGCACGCCACCCGCCGCACTCCAGTCCGGTGCGAACTGCCAGCTCAGCCACACATTGGCCAGGCGCTCGGCCACGTTCGGTGGCACATTGCCATCACGCGACACCAGCACCGCCGGCGAACCGGTGGTTTCCAAGAAGTCCTCGAACTCGGCCTTCAGCACCGTGGCGTTGGCATCGAGCGACCAGTGCGGCGCGAAGTTCCAGTTCAAGGAGGCTTCAACGCCACGCGAGGTCTGTGCGCCCACCTGCACGCGGCGATCCGGCACCAGCGGATCGCGGCTGAGCAGCCCGGTCTTGCGGATGCGGTACGCCGCCAGCGTCCACTCGCCGCCATCGAAGGCCTGCTTCAGGCCCAACTCGATCTGCCGGCCCTTGGCCAGGTCGAAGGCCCCGTTGGCCGGGCTGATCATCAACAGGCCACTCACCGGGTCCGCCGCCTGCGAGTACTGCGCATACAGGTTCAACGTCGGCTGCAGCGCGAATACCGCACCTCCGCGCCAGCCGGTGCTGCGGTAGGTCTTCGAGAACGCGTTCTGGCCGCTGATCAGATCGGTACAATCAATGCGCGCGCGGTCGTGGCGCAGCCCACCCAGCACCGACCAGCGCTCGCTCAGCGCCAAGCGGTCTTCCACGAACAGCGCGTACTGCTCGGCACGATTACGGTAGCGCGGCAGGTTCGGCGCGTCGCTGGTGAACTGGCCCGGCACCGGATCGAACGGATCGACCGGGCCCGAGCTGCCGGCATAGGTGTTGTTGGTGTGCTTGAAGTGCGCGCGGTTGGCATCGAGGCCCACGGCGAAGCTGTTGGCCAGGCCCGCAATGTTCCCCTGTACCCTCAGCGTCGAGGTCAACCCGGTCTGGTCCTGGTCGTGGGTGATCTCGGTATTGCCTGAGCGATCGATCAAGCCGGTAGCGCGGTTGTAGACGTAGGCTTCGGCATTGCGCCAATCGCGCTGGCTGTCGATCTGGTAGAGGCGCGTGCGCCATTCGACGCTTGCGTTCGGCGTCCACAGCGCATCGAGCTGGGTCCAGCGGTCGCGGTAGCGGATGTCACTGTCTTCCACGTTGTAGTTGCGGTGGCGCAGCGCCTCCAGCTGGCGGCCATCCACCAGTGGCGTGCCGAAGTAGCGCATCGGTTGCTGATAGCCTTGCGCATGGGTGAGCGACAGCTGCAGATCCGCACGTGGCTGCCACAGCAGTGCGCCGGAGAAGGTGGCATCACTGCTGCGCCCGCGATCAACCCAGCCACCGCTGTAGTTGCCGCTCACGTCCAGCCGGTAGGCCAGCTCCGGCGCCAGCGCGCCGCCACTGCCGAAGCCCAGACGTGCGGTGTCCTCGCTGCCCACGGTCACGCTGATCTCGTTCTCGATGGCACCGCGCGTCGGCTTCTTCGGCACGATGTTGATGACCCCGCCAATGGCACCATCGCCATGGATGACCGAGGCCGGACCGCGCAGCACTTCGATGCGCTCGATGGACCAGGTATCGAACGGAAAGGTGATGCCCACGCCACCATACTGGCGCAGCCCGTCATACAGGCGCATCACGGAAGCGCCATCGGTGAAGCCACGGCTGGACAGCGCACTCAGGCCGTTGCCCGGGTGCGGCATCGCACTGATCGCACCGGCGCGGCTGATCGCATCATTGAGGTTGGTGTCGCCGCGCTGTTCCAGTTGCTCGCGCGAAATCACCGTCAGGCTGGCCGGTGTCTGCAGCACGCTCAGGCCCAACGCAGAGCCTGCGCTGGAGGTGGAAGACAGCTCGCCGCTGCGGGTATCGACCACGCGCACGGTATCCAGCGTGGTCGGTGGTGCCGCATCGGCGGCAAGTACAGAGGCGGTGTGCAGGAGCAACGCGCACATGGCAGGCAGCGTCGCCCGGCGCAGGCGCGCGGAGTTGGGGTTCGTTTTCATCTGTTCACGGCATGCAAGGCCCCCCTGCAATGGCAGGGCAGCAATCAGAAAGGGACAGACACGCGCGTGCGGGCACCGGCCGTGGCCGGCAACCTCATGAAAAAAGATCAATGCACCGCGCGTGTGGCTCAGGCAGCCATCAAGGCCGGCGGCCCACGCGCTCCCAATGTGCCGCTGATCCGTTGCGGCAACGCCCGCACCGCACCGCGCAGCGCGCGGCATACGGGCGCCATCGGCGCCAGCAGCAGCAATGCCGCCACCAGCAGGGTGATCAGCCGCGCGGCGATCAGGCAGTAATCGCAATCCACGCCCATCTCATGGTCGGCATGTGGATCGGCGGGCGGCTTCTTCGCGACCTCGCCCTGCTGCATCGCCATCGCGTGGTGGCCGTGATGGCCCTCCATCGCATGCTGCGCATGCTGGGAATGCTCCATCGCCGCCATCGGCACAGCCACTGCACCGTGACCCTGCGCCAGCCAGCGGCTCACCAGCGGGGCGAGCAGCACCAGCAGCATGGCAAGCCAAGCCAGGGCCTGGAACCGGCGGTGGAGGACAGAATGACGCACCCGGCCATTCTACGGGCCTGTGCCCAACCTTGGACCCCGTTCAGGGTTGCCCTGCCGCCGGTGCGACGTTATGACGCAGCCTCCAGCGCAGGGGATCGTCCACTGCCTGAGGGGGACGGAAGGCAGCCTGGCCGGCCCCTTCCGTCCCCGCACAGGATGACTAGAACCGCGCAGGCTGCTGCACCGCGCGCTCCAGGAACATGACACCCGCCTGCAGGCTGTTGCGGGCGTTCTCCAACCAGCGCTCCGGATCGGCTACCGCGAATCGCTCCTGTGCATCCACATCACCCGAGTCGGCCAGATCAGCCAGCTGCAGATGGATGTGGTTCTCCACCAGGCTCACCAGCACGGCGAGCTCGGCCGATAAACCGGCGATGCGTTCGGTGAAGCCAGCGTCGTTGCTGTTCAGAGACATGTCCCCTGTTCCTATGCGTTGCGGTGTTGATGGATGGCTTCGAAACGCTCGGCACAGGCAGGCCCACAGAACAGCCTTGCCGGATCGTTGTCGAAGTCTTCGCTGCAGTCCGGGTTGTGGCATTCCCCCATGGGAGTGAGAGGGGCAACGTTGCTGGCCCGCGTTGCGTGCTGGGCCAGGGCGCGTTGCAGGTGGCGCGCTTCCATTTCCTGCGCTTCGTCGATGGTGTCCGTCATGCGGGTTGTATTTTATCGAGGGGTGGTCGCACCGATTGAGAACGTCGCAACGACCGTCAACGACGCGGATTCCGCGGCGGATCGGCGTTCGTGGTTGCAGTGGATTTCAAACATGCAGGCTCCTTGTGCACGGGCGCCCGAAGGCGCGGTGGAGAGAAACGAAGGGCCGTCGCTGACGGCGATCGCATCATCCGAAAACCGGTTCTCGCCAACTGCGACGCATCGGCGCGACCACGGCGATCTGCGAACGCCATCGCAGATCCAACGCGTACTGGATGGCCTGAGCGCGCCCGGGGATGCAAGGTACTGGAAGGTGTTGCAAATGAAGCCACGATCCGACACCATGACCGTGCCACCACCTCCCATCACATCCTGATCGCACTGCATCGGTCGGCCGCTGCGTGACCTGCGCACGCCAGAAACTGCACAGCACGTTGGCCGCCATCGGCCGCCGTGGACCGATCCACGTTCCCAGGGGCTCCGTCGAATGCACACACCGCATCCCACGCAGGACATCGTGCCCGCGTTCCTGCAGGCCATGCACGCGCACGGCATCGTGCCGGACGCGCGCGGCCGCGACGCGCTCAATGCCGATGGCACACTGGTTCGCTTCCATGTGGAAGGCGACCGTCGTGGCACGCGCAACGGGTGGGCCGTGTTGTTTGGAGACCATGTGCCGGCCGGCGAGTTCGGCAGCTGGCGGACCGGCACCCGCCATGCCTGGTGCGCGAAATCGCCGACCGCGTTGAGTGCGGCCGAGCAGCGCGCCATCCGGCAACGCCAGGAAGCGGCCCGCAGCGAGCGCGAACGGCATCAGCGCGAGCGCGAGGACGCTGCCGCCAAGGCCGCCAACGTGCTGTGGAACCGTGCCATTCCCGCCGACGTTCAGCACCCCTATCTGGTACGCAAGGGCATCCACGCACATGGCCTGCGCGTGGCGCCGTGGCCGGTGCGCAACAGCGATGGCCTGGTCTTCCGCCATATCGACAATGCCCTGCTGGTGCCGGTGATGAACAGCGCGGGCCGTATCGTCTCGTTGCAAGCGATCTTTCCCCGCGTGGATCCAGCACTAGGCCGCGACAAGGACTTCCTTTCCGGTGGCCGCAAGCAGGGCTGCTTCCATGTCATCGGCAAGCCGGCCCCTGGCCAACCGATCGCCATTGCAGAGGGCTATGCCACCGCCGGATCCATCCACCAGGCCACGGGCTGGTGCGTGGTGGTGGCCTGGGATGCAGGCAACCTTGGCGCGGTCGCCCGGGCCTGGCGCGGCGCCATGCCGGACGCATCGTTCGTGCTGTGCGCCGACAACGATCAATGGACGCGGCAGCCGCTGGACAACCCGGGCGTCACCCTGGCCACGCAGGCTGCCGCGGACATCGATGCCCGCGTGGCCTGGCCCGAATTCGCCGCGCTGCATGGCGACGATGACCGTCCTACCGACTTCAACGACCTGCATCTGCGTGAAGGGCTGGACGCCGTGCGTACCCAGCTGTTGCCTCCCGCACCGCCCGCAGCAGGCGACGACGTGGCGGGGGACGATGCGCCGTCATCGGCAAGCGCGCGCTACCAGGTGCCTGGCAACCTGTCCGCATTCGATGCCTTCACCCCGTTTCCCGACACCAGCGCGCGCGGGCGGCCGTTGCCAACGGCCCGCAACCTGGCCGAGCTGTGCCGTCGTACCGGTGTGACCGTGCGCTACAACGTCATCCGCAAGGATCTGGAGATTCTGGTCCCTGGGCTGCACACGACCGTGGACAACGCCAAGGAAGTCGCGGCGGGCGAAGTGATGGATTGCATGCACCGCGCCGGCATGGCCACCGCCAGCTTCGAGACCAACCTGTGCCAGGTGGCCGAAGCCAATCCCTACAACCCGGTCGCCAGCTGGATCACCTCACGGCCGTGGGATGGCCAGTCCCGCCTGCAGGCGTTCTTCGATACCGTGCAGGAAGCCAAGCCCACGCACATGGCCGACGGCCGCGTGCTGAAGGAAGTCCTGATGCGGCGCTGGCTGATCTCCGGCGTGGCTGCGGCGTTTGAGCCCGATGGCGTGGTCGCGCGCGGCGTGCTGACGTTCGTTTCGAAACAGAACCTGGGCAAGACACGCTGGGCGCGGCAGCTGGCGCCGGTAGAGCTGCAACTGATCGCCGATGGGGTGGTGCTGGATCCGGCCAACAAGGACAGCGTCAAGCAGGTCATCTCCAGATGGATCGTCGAGCTGGGCGAAGTCGATGCCACCTTCCGCCGTACCGATATCGCGGCACTGAAATCATTCATCTCGCGGAGCCATGACGAGATCCGTCGCCCCTACGCGCGCACCGAATCCCGCTATGCGCGGCGCACCATCTTGTTTGCCAGTGTCAACGACGAACGCTTCCTCCGCGATGCCACCGGCAACACCCGCTGGTGGACCGTGCACGCCGTGGCGCTGGGCGAACCGGCGCGGATCGACATGCAGCAGGTCTGGGCTGAGGCCCATGCGTTGTACTGCAGTGGCGAGACCTGGCACTTGAGTGCCGAGGAACTGGATGCGCTGAATGCAACCAACAGCGAACACGAACCCATCTCGCCGATCGCCGAACTGATCGATCGTCATTTCGACTGG
This sequence comes from Stenotrophomonas sp. YJH_SMC_58, assembly GCF_059369635.1. Lineage (NCBI taxonomy): Bacteria > Pseudomonadati > Pseudomonadota > Gammaproteobacteria > Lysobacterales > Lysobacteraceae > Stenotrophomonas > Stenotrophomonas sp. YJH_SMC_58. Next base: position 175,584 of record NZ_JCAFSW010000009.1, on the reverse strand, counting down.
TCGCTCCCTGCCGAGCACTGGAGCGCGCACTACCGCGCCACCGAGATCGTCATCGCGGTGGGCATCGACAGGCCCAACCGTCGCGAGGTGAACGAGGCCGCCGCCTACGTGGTGAAGCGGCATGGTGTGCGCACCCGCGTGGTGGGCAAGGAGCGCGCCAAGGTCTGGCTGATGCCACAGCGCAAACGCAGTCTGGCCGAGCACGCGGCAGGGCCGTTCTAGATGCCGCGCCTCCATGATGGTCGCGACGTTGACAGCAGCAGCGGCGACTGGCGCCTGCACTGCGAAGCACGTCGCCTGCTGCAACTGGACGGCTACCGGCGCGTGGGCACCGACGGGCGCTGGACGGTGGTCAGTCCGCGCCGGCACCGCCAACAGTATCTCGAGGGTGTCCTGGCCGCACGCGGCCCGGTTGAGCGTGAGCGTCTGGCAGCAGCGGCATTACGGCTGTGGGCCGCCAGCCCGCCCGGCCGGCCACGTCGAGACGACAGTAGATGAAAGGTGTTGACTGAGATCATCTACAGAGGCAAGATGCCTGTATCGGCCCGCCACCTTCCAGGAGCGCTTCCGCCATGCCACATCCCCGACTGCATGCCTTCGAAGGTGAGCAGCTGACCGTGCAGCAGATCCACCAGCGGGTACCGGTGCTGTCCGAGCGGACCATCCGCGACCACCTTGCTGCCGGCCGGCGTACCCGCACCGCCATGCTGTGCTTTGACCCGATCGCCGCGGCGGCCCGGGGTGGTCGCATTACCCAGCGCATCCTCCGCGCCCGCAGCCTCGCCGGTCGCGATTCCTGATCCTCCGGCACCTGCCGCATTTCTCCAGGAGTAGATTCCGCATGATTCCCGCCTCCCCCGACAGCGGTCATCGCATGATTGCCGACACACTGGCCGCGTTCCGTGCCGGCCCTGCACTGGGCAGCATCGCCCTGCGGCCGGCGCCGCGCGCGCGTGTACCGCTCTACATCGGCATCGCCGGCAGCAAGCGCTCGGGCAAGGACACACTCGCCAATGGGCTGGCATCGGCGTTGGCGCTGCCACGCGACAGCTTCGCGGCCCCACTGCGCCAGTTCGTCGCCTCCCTCCTCGGGCTCTCCCTGCATGAACTGGACCGCCGCAAGGAGGACGCCATCGATTGGCTGGCCGAACTCACCCCGCGCCACCTGATGCAGACCGCCGGTACCGAATGGGGGCGTGACCGCGTCCATCCCGAACTGTGGGTACGCTCGCTGTTCGCACGCCTGCCCGAGGGCGGGCTGGTACCCGACGTCCGCTTCGCCAATGAGGCACGTGCGATCCGCCGCCGCGGTGGTGTCGTGATCCGCGTCAACCGCCCGGGCCATTGCAGCAATGACCTTCATGCCAGCGAGCAACCGCTGCCGCATGAACTGGTCGACATCGAAGTCGACAACGACGGCACCCCGGCCGATCTGGTCCGCAGATCACTGGACCAGCTGCTGTCGCGCGGCCTGATCTGAGCCGGAACCGGGGTCGGCTGTGCGGCCCCGTCCGCTGAACCCACCGCAGGCCACGACCCATCATCGGCGAAAATGATGTAAGGTCATCCCCCATCACCGACGACACCTGTCGTCACCCTGCATCCCCAACCCATTTCGCAAAGAGGAAACGCCATGGAGGTCGAACAGTTCACGTCGACGCGCCTGAAGGCCATCGAGTTGTTCAAGTCCCAGCCCAAGGGCAGCAAGGACAACGTGAGCCTGGATGCGATCTTCATCTCGCTGTGCACGCTGGCCACTGCCCAGACCGATGCTGGCAGCAGCCGGCAGGCGCGCACCGTGGCCCGCCCGGGCAACCAGCAGCCGCCCGCGCCATGGTTCGTCGAAACCCTCGCCGCCCTGAAGGGCAAGGGCGAGTCGATCACCGTGGCGCGCTTCCTGATGTTCGCCAACCGCTTCCCGGTCAAGCGCATGGACCAGGTCAACGCGGCACGCTGGCTGCGCGACGCCGGGTACATCCCCCGCAAGACCGGCGGCAACCTGGTATTCGATCTTTGATCCAGCGCCTCCTGCAGTCCTGAAGCCCCGGCATCGTCCGGGGCTTTTTCGTTTCCGGCCAGTACACGGCGCATGAGGCCATGCGGCGGGGGCCGTCCTCACCCTGTACCTGCCCCATCCCCTTGATCTGCCTCCGTTCCTGCCAGGTGAGGACAACGAGTACGGATGTACAGGAAAACATCAGCGGCCAGTGCAAGCGGATACGGCGCACTGCAAGCAGGCGGGGCGTGCTCCTCACCCGTCCTCGCGCAGGACTGAACGTCTTCAGTGCACCGATATAAAAGTAGATGAAAGGTGTTGACTGAGCAGGCGGGATGGCAACAGTGGAGATCAATGCCACTGAAGACATCCTCCATGAACGCCCTGCCCGACAGTATCCAGACCCTGGCCGAGGTCATCGGCGAATCCGCAGCCCTCACGCTGGTGCGTGCGTGGCCGCCGACCACCTCCAGCACCACCGGCCGTCACCGCGTCATCGTCTACGTCCCCTCCACCCTGCCCGACCAGCATCGGCTGATCGACATCCTTGGCCACGACGCCGCCCGGCGGCTGGTCGCGCACTTCGGCGGCGAACTGTTGTTCCTGGCATCCTGCTTCGCTGCCGGCGCGCACGAACGCCGCGAGCAGATTGCCCGCGCGGTCGCCAGCGGCATGCCACGCGACCATGTTGCGCGTGAGTTCGGCGTCTCACAGACCACCATCAAGCGCGCCCTGCGCGGTGCGCGCACCGCGTTGCCACCGGCTGTCCACCCGGCCCTGCTCAAGGGATACGCACGCGCATGAACGAGAGCGACCTGCTGGCCGGCGTGCCGGATTGGGCCAAGTACCTGGGCGGGACCTCGGGCGTGCTGATCGCGGTGTCGCTGTGGCTGCGCCAGTGGTTGTCGTCGGCCAAGGTCGACCGCACCGCCGATGAAGCCACCAGCAACACCCTGCGCACCCTGCAGGAACAGCTCGCGGCCGAACGTACACGCGCTGATGGGCTGATGCACGAGCGCGAGGCAATGGCCCAGGAGATCGGGCAGCTGCGCGGTGAAGTCAGCGCCCTGCGTGCACAGATCGCCCAGCAGAGCGTACAGATAGATGCTCTGTTGAACCTGGTGCGCAAGCAGCCGGGGGCCGCCGCATGACCGCCGCTGCAGCCAGCGCCCTCGGTGGCACCAACGTCGCCTCATTCCTGGACATGCTGGCGGTGTCCGAAGGCACCGACATTCCGAACCAGCGCTCACGTGACCGCGGCTACGACGTCATCGTCGGTGGCCAGCTGTTCACCGACTACCGCGACCATCCCCGCGTGCTGGTGTCGTTGCCACGCTATGGCATCAAATCCAGCGCCGCCGGCCGCTACCAGTTCCTGCGCAGCACCTGGGATGACCTGCGCGCGCGACTGGGCCTTCCTGACTTCGGGCCAGTCTCCCAGGACCGCGCAGCAGTCGCCCTGCTGAAACAGTGCGGTGCCTACGAGCTGATCCGGCTGGGACGCTTCGATGCCGCCGTCACCGCGGCCCGGCGCATCTGGGCATCGCTGCCGGGCGCCGGCTACGGCCAGAAGGAGCACGCACTGGAAACACTGCGCGCGGCGTACCGTGCCGCCGGCGGAGCCCTGCAGTGACGCCCGGGGCACTGAGGTTGGGCATCGGGCTGCTGGTCCTTGCCGGTAGTCACGCGAGCTGCGCCTGGCTGGGATGGACCCTGCGCGACCGCACTGCGGACCTTGCCGTTGCCACCACCCGGGCAGCGCAGCAGGAGGCCCGCACCGATGCAGTCCAGCGCGCGTACCAGCAGGCCCTCGCCAACAGCGCCGCAGGCGCGCAGGCCGAATCACAGCGCCTGGCCCACCAGGCCCGGCACACCGAACAGTTCAACACCCTGCAACGGGACATCGAAACCCATGCCAAGACTCCTGGTCGTGATCGCGGCGACGCTGACGCTGAGTTCGTGCGCATCTGGCGCGAGGCCAACGCCGGCCACGCCCTGCCGCGCTGATCTCAGCATCGCACCTGCCCAGCTGCTTCCCCCTTCCCGTCTGCCGGACCTGCACGCGGCCAGCGATGACGCGCTGCTGCGCAATCACGTTGCCGTCGCACAGCAGTACCACGCGCTGGCCGACCAGCTGAGTGCGCTGCTGTGCAGCCTCGGCAACCAGCGCGGTATCACCATCAATGGCGCCGCGCCGGCAGCACCCGCCGACTGCGGCAGCAGCGCCACTCCCGCGCACTGAGCCTGCCGGATACGGCCACGCCTGCAATGCCACCCCACTGCGGTGATGGCAACACTGGCTGCAGACCGCGCGCGCCGCACAGGCCACGCCCTTCTTCCCTTCCCTGCATGAGCTGACATGGCGAACGATCCCTTCCCTCCCACGCTCGATCCGCTGATTGCCGCGATCGAAGCCGCGATCCGCGCACGCTTTCCCGGGTTTGCAAGCGTCGAGTTCCATCGCGACGCCAACGCCGAGGGGATGCCGCTGCCGGCCTGCCTGCTGGCGATGACCCGCTGTGACCGCAGCAGGGACAACAATGATGGCAGTGGCCTGCTGCAGGCCGCGCTGCGCTTCGAAGCGCGCATTGCGCTGCCGGCGACCGATGCAACCACAGTGCTGCAGCTGCGCAACGCGGCCCTCGCCCTGGCGACCTGGCTGCACCAGCTCGGCCGCTTCCCCGGCGTTGCCAGCGGTGCGATCGATGTGATTGCAGCATTGCCGGAAGACCCCGCGGCGGCACAGCCGGGCCTGCGCACCTGGATCGTCGAGTGGTCACTGCCGGTCGCGCTGGGCGACAACCCCTGGGACGACGCTGGCGGCGTGGTGCCGCAGGCGTGCTACAGCTTCGCGCCGGAGATCGGCCGCGTCCATGAGTCCCGCTACCAGCCATTGCCGGAGCGTGCACCATGAGCGCCGAACACGCGCGGTTGATCGGCAACCTGCTGATGATCGGTGTGGTACGCGAACTGGACGAGGCAAACGGACGCGTTCGCGTCGATGCCGACGGCATGCTTACCGACTGGATTCCCTGGCTGGAACGCGGCGCGGGACCGGGCGTACGCACCTGGTGCGCACCCGAACCCGGCGAGCAGGTCGTACTGGCGTGCCCCTATGGCGACCCCGGCCAGGCGCTGGTACTCGGCAGCCTGTACCAGGACCGCTTTCCGCCGCCGGCCGACTCGCGCCTGCGGCAGCGCACCGAGTTCGCCGACGGCAGCAGCGTCGAGTACGACCAGGAAACCACCACGCTCAACGTCCATGTCGGCAGCGGCAAGGTCATCGTCACCTGCGCGAATGCACAGGTGATCGCCAGCGAATCGATCGTGCTCGATACACCCTCGATCAAGGCGACCGGCGATCTGGATGTCAGCGGCGCGATCAGCGCCGGCAAGGACATCAGCACACCGGGCGAGGTCAAGGCCGGTGCCATCGGCCTGAAGGCACACAAGCACACCGCACAGGGCCCAACCGCCCCGACCACGCCGGCCCAGGCCTGAGCGGCCACGCCTGCAATGCCCTGAAAACCCGCACTCCACGACGATAGAGGCCATGCGAGGAATCGACGCCAACACCGGCAAATCACTGGATGGGCTCGCCCATCTCCACCAGTCCGTGCGTGACATTCTCACCACACCCCTTGGCTCCCGCGTACTGCGCCGCGAATACGGTTCACGCGTATTCGAACTGATCGATGCGCCGACCAACCGCTCGCTGCGCATGGACCTGATCGCGGCCACCGTCGACGCGCTGGCGCGATGGGAACCGCGTCTCCACGTCGAGAACGTCGACGTCTCCCTCCCCGCCCCCGGCGTGATGATCCTGGCAGTGACCGGGATCCACCTGCCGGACGGCGAGGCCATCACCATCGAAGGAATCGAGGTTCGCTAACCGTGGCATCCGGCTCGTTCACCAGTGTCAATCTGTCCCAGCTGCCTGCACCGGCGGTCATCGAAGTGCTCGATTTCGAAGCCATGTTCGATGAATCGCTGACCGCACTGCAGGCCCTGGATCCCACCTTCGACGCGCTGCTGCCGTCGGACCCGGCCTTCAAGATCCTGGAGGTCTGCACCTACCTGCGCCTGCTCGATCGCCAGCGTGTCAACGACGCCGCGCGTGGCGTGATGCTGGCCTATGCCGGTGGCAGCGACCTGGACCACCTCGCCGCGATCTTCGGCGTCGTCCGCCAGGTGCTCGACCCGGGCAGGCCGCAGGAAGGCGTTCCACCGCGATATGAGAGCGATGAGGACTTCCGCCGTCGCATCCAGCTGGGCCCGGAAGGGTTCAGCGTGGCAGGGCCGGAAGGTGCCTATGTATTCCATGCGCTGAGCGCGGATCCGCGCGTGCTCGACGCCAGTGCGACCAGTCCCGCCCCCGGCGAAGTGGTGGTCTCGGTGCTGTCGCGCGAAGCGGATGGAACCGCCACCCAGGGCCTGCTCGACATCGTCGAGGCGAAGCTGAGCGCCGATGACGTGCGACCGCTGACCGACCACGTGCTGGTGAAGCCGGCCACGATCGTCACCTACTCGGTCGACGCCACGCTGTTCACCTTTGCCGGCCCGGATTCGCAGGTCGTGCTTGCCGAAGCGCGCACCCGCCTGGACCGCTACATCAGCGAGTCACATCGCCTCGGCCGCGATGTCACCCGTTCGGGGTTGTTCGCCGCATTGCATGCCGAGGGCGTGCAGCGCGTGGAGATCGTCCATCCGGCTGCAGATGTGGTGGTGAACCGAACCCAGGCCACCCACTGCGCCGGCGTGACCCTGACCCACGGCGGCACCGATGAATGAGCCGAGCACGCGCCTGATCAACGCGCGCCTGCGCGGCGCGATCGATGGCCGCAACCGCACCTTCCGCCACCCCGGCGGCGCGCTGGCGAGCCTGCAGGCGGTGTACCGCACCGATGCACGGGGGCGGCAGCCGCTGCAGGGCAGCGTCATCGAGGGCAGCAGGGTCACCTTGGCCGCTGCACCGGCGCCCGGCGAGGTCATCGATGGTGACGCCCAGGTGGTGGTGCCCTCGGCGGCAAACCTGCTACCCACCAACGCCACCCATGCCGAGCGCGCGCTTGCCCGCGCCATCGTTGCAAGTCCGTTGCCGGTGGACATCACCGCGCTGTGGGATGCCGACCGCTGTCCGACCGCACTGCTGCCCTGGCTGGCCTGGGCGCTGTCGGTGGACGAATGGAAGGCCTACTGGCCCGAAGCCGTGAAGCGCGCCCGGGTGCGTACGGCCATCGCCATCCAGCGTCGCAAGGGCACCGCCGGCAGCGTGCGCGACGTGGTGGCCGCCTTCGGTGGCTCGGTGCTGATCCGCGAGTGGTGGCAGCTGCAGCCCAGGGGCGCGCCGCACACCTTCGAAGCGGTGATGACCATCGCCAACCAGGATGGCCAGTCCGCCACGGCGATGTTCGTCGAGGACGTCATCGGCGAAATCACCCGGACCAAGCCGGTGCGCTCGCACTTCACCTTTACCCAGGGCATGCAGGCCGACGCCGCCGTCGGCGCACTTGCAGCCGCCCACGCCACGGCCTTCCGCCGCCTTCAACTGATCGGAGAGTAACCCCCGCATGCGCCTGAAAATCACCGATGCCGGCTTCGCCAAGCTGGTCAATCCGCCGAACACCGGCACCAACGCCGTCCTGATCACCCAGATCGGCCTGACCTCGACTGCCTTCGTGCCGTCGGCGGGGCTCACTGCACTGCCTGGCGAGATCAAGCGCGTCGCCACCTTCGGCGGCCAGGCCGTGGGCGATGACACCGTGCACGTCACCATCCGCGATGACAGCGCCACCTCCTACACGCTGCGCGGCTTCGGCCTGTACCTGGCTGACGGTACGCTGTTCGCCAGCTACGGCCAAGCCGATCCGATCATGGAGAAGTCGGCCGCATCGATGCTGCTGCTGGCCACCGACACACGCTTCAGCGGGATCGACACGACGCAGATCCAGTTCGGTGATGCCGGCTTCCTCTATCCACCGGCCACCACCGAGGTCGTCGGCGTGGTCGAGCTGGCCACCAGCACCGAAGCCGAAGATGCGACCGACACACAGCGCGTGGTGACTCCGCGTGGCATGCGTGCTTACACCGACAAGCGCTTCGGCGCCAGCGCCCCGACCGCGCTGGCGAAGACACTGCTGTCTGCGGCGAACACCGCGGCGGCGCGCACTGCGCTGGAACTGAAGAGCGCCGCGCTGAAGGACGCCGGGCATGGCAACGGCCTGGACGCCGACACACTGGATGGCAAGCACGCCTCCGAGTTCGCCCTGGCCGGTGACTTCGCCACCGTGGGCCACAAGCATGTGATTGCCGATGTGACCGGGCTGCAGTCGGCACTGGATGGCAAGGCGTCCAGAGGCGGCAACACGTTCACCGACCAGCAGTTCATCAGCGGCACGTATCCGCTGCTGGGCTTCGGTGCCGCCGGCGCCGAACAGTCCTTCATTGGCGGCTGGGGAAATTCCAGCCTGTGGCGCGTATGGAGCGCGGACCGCAGCGCCAGCAGCGAGATAACCATCAAGCATGGTGATGGCCCGCGCTGGAACGGCTCGCCGATGTGGCATGCCGGGAACTTCGCGCCTGAAGCGAAGATGGACAAGAGTGGCGGGACGTTCACCGGCGCGGTTTCCATCTCCAACAACTCGCTGCGCCTGTCCGGCTGGGGCAGCACGCTGACCGATGGTGTCATCTACTTCGGCACCGGTGACAGCTACATTTTCAAGTCAGGTTCCTCCTTCACCTTCCGCAATGTGGAGGGTGCCTATAGCGCAACGCTCAGCGCAGGCGGGAACATCTGGACTAGCGGCAACTTCGATCCCGGCGGGAAGATCAACAAAGCCGGCGACATCATGAACGGCACGCTGAACATGTATGTGGGTCAAGGCAGCACCCAGGTCGTGCACCAACGGTTCGGCTGGGGCAACAACGTGACCCGATGGGCGACAGCCATGGAGAGCGACGCCACACTTTCGCTTTACTCCTACGACTTCAATGGAGGAACTCCGACGCAGCGCGCGAGCTTCAGCAATGTCCAGTACCGGGAGAACACATTCGTCGGCGGCGTCACTTCCGCAGGTGGCAATGCCGCATTCATCATCAAGGACCGTGGGAACGCGAATCAAGAGTTCCACATCTACAACACGGACAACGTGTTCCGGATCTGGTCGTCCACTGCGCAAGTGGATCGACTGCAACTGAATGCCGCGGGGGCTCTCTGGACGGCCGGCGGCTTCGATACTGGCTCTTCACGCAAGCTGAAAAACATCGAAGGCGCACTTCCCTATGGCCTGGCAGCTGTCGAACAGATGGAACTGGCAGCCGGCCACTACAAGCCCGAGTACAACGACGACGGACGCCGTCGCCTGTTCTTCGTCGCCGAGCAGCTGGCCGAACTGGTGCCGGAAGCGGTCGACCTGGAAGGCGTCGAGTTCCAGGGTGAGCGCGTGGCATCGGTCAAGCTCGACCAGCTGCTGCCGGTGATGGCCAAGGCCATCCAGGAACTGGCCGCCGAAGTGCGCGCACTGAAAGCGGAGCGCTGACATGCCCAGCGGATATCGCTCTTCCGGTGTCGACTTTGACGACCTGTTCGATCCGTACGTTGAAGGTCCACTGGCGCAGGATTCGGGCCGCCGTATCGGCGGCGGCGACCTGAGCCGCCGCTATGCCCACATCCAGTACGGCAGCAAGCGTGCCGACGTAGGCCATCGCATCAACGGCATGGACGTGTCCAACCTGTGGGCGGCCCGGGGCAGCGCCACCTACAGGCTGCCGTTCCATGGCAAGGGCTACTCGGCAAGCAATGGCGCCAAGACCAACTCCACCGGCTCCGTGTCGGCTACCGTCTCGATTCTGATCTATGCCGACGGCACCTATGCCATCCGCACAGGCGTCGCCGGTGGCGGCAATGGAGGCAGCTCAGTAGCAGCGTCGGGCCAGTGGCTTCCGGCAGGTGCAAGCGTTTCCGAGTACGAAGTGCAGATCACCGGCTCCTCGCCCGCTAAAGCCTCCTTCAGCACGAGTGCTCCCTCGTTTGTGCCGGCGTCGGCGGCACCGTCGGCAGGCGTGTCGATCAGTGTCCCCGCCAGGTCCGCCAGTTACGAATCGGACAGCATCAGCATTTCCGTCGCGCTGCGCCGTGCCGGAGGTATCGCCCAGGTTTCCACCTTCAGCGCAAGCGTCAGCGCCTCCGGCTGGGTCTGATCGGTCAGCGGGCCACCGCTGCAATTATCGCGACCGCCACATTCTCCGAACATTACCCCGTCGCCTGCACAAGCCGGCACACACCCACACCGAGGAAGAACCCCGAATGACCGAATTTCTCCATGGCGTACAGGTCGTCAACATCGATACCGGTGCCCGATCGATTGCCATCGCCTCCAGCAGCGTGATCGGCATCGTCGGCACCGCACCGCTGGCCGACACCGAAGCGTTCCCCGTCAACACGCCCGTACTGGTGACCTCGCCGTCGCAGGCCGCCAAGCTGTCGGCGACCACCGGCACCGATGCCGGCACCCTGCCCGGTGCGCTCGACACGATCTTCGACCAGTCCAGTGCCGTCGTCGTCGTCGTCCGCGTCGAGAAGGGCGCGAATGAAAGCGCCACCTTGGCCAACGTGCTGGGCGGCGTGAACGCCCAGACCGGCGCCTACGAAGGCGTGCATGCGCTGCTGGCCGCCAAGTCCATCGTCGGCGTCAAGCCGCGCATCCTGGTCGCACCCGGCTTTACCCATGTGCACCCGGCCGATCCGGCCAAGCCGGAGGCCGTGCTGGCCAACCCGGTCGTAGCGGAACTGCTCGGCATCGCCGAGAAGCTGCGCGCGGTGATCATCAAGGATGGCCCGAACAGCAACGACGACGCCGCCAAGTCCACCGCCGCCCTGACCGGCTCCAAGCGCGTCTACGTGGTCGACCCCGCGCTGCTGGTGCAGTCCGGTGATGCCATCGTCACCCGCCATGCCTCCGGTGCCGTGGCCGGTGCCATCGCCCGCAGCGACAACGAGCGCGGCTGGTGGGCGTCGCCGTCGAACCTGGAACTCAACGGCGTGGTCGGTACCGCGCGTGCGATCGACTTCGGCCTGTCCGATGCCACCAGCCGCGCCAACCTGCTGAACCAGGCCAACGTGGCCACGGTCATCCGCGAAGGGGGCTTCCGCCTGTGGGGCAACCGCACCACCAGCATCGATCCGAAGTGGCAGTTCCTGTGCGTGGTGCGCACCGCCGACATCATCGCCGACAGCCTGGAAGCCGCCCACCTGTGGGCCGTCGACCGCGGCATCAGCAAGACCTACGTCGATGACGTGCGCGAGGGCGTCAACGCCTTCCTGCGCGGCCTGAAGACCCAGGGCGCGATCCTCGGCGGCAACTGCTGGATCGACCCGGAACTGAACGCAGCGGACAGCGTGACCCAGGGCCGCTTCTACTGGGACTTCGACTTCACTCCGACCTACCCGGGTGAGCAGCTGACCTTCCGCATGCACATGAACAACAACTACGTCTCGGAGATCTTCTAAGCATGGCGCGCAAGATCCGCAAAAACTTCAACTTCTACGTCGACGGCAAGGGTTATGCCGGCAGCGTGATGTCCTTCACCGCCCCCAAGCTGTCTCTGAAGACCGAGGACTTCCAGGCCGGCGGCATGCTCGCCCCGACCGAGATCGTGCTCGGCCATGAAAAGCTGACCGCCGATGTCGAGTTCGCCTCCGACGACGCGGAGATCATGAGCAAGTTCCACGTCATCGAAAGCAAGGAATACGGCTTCACCGCCCGCGAGGCGCTGGAAGGCGACGACGGCGAAGTGACCCAGGTCGTGCACAACATGCGCGGCAAGGTGAAGCTGCTGGACCGTGGCGAAACCAAGGTCGGCGAGAAGGGCACGATCAAGGTCAGCCTGGCGCTGAGCTACTACAAGCTGACCCATGGTGCCCAGGTCGTGCAGGAGATCGACGTGGTCAACATGATCGCCCGCCAGGGTGGCGTCGACGTCCTGGCCGGCATCCGCGGCGCGCTGGGCATCTGAGCCCACGCCGCACCGAAGAACCCGGGGGCGCCTCGCGCCCCCGCATCCATCGCACCGCATCGCATTCCAGGAACGCCTTCATGTCCAGCAAGACCAAGACCCCCACCGACACCGTCATCGAGCGCGATGGCTTTGCCGAGATCACCCTCACCCGCCCGCGCCAGGTCAACGGCATGGAGACCCCCGTGCTGCGCATGCGTGAACCGACCGTGGAAGACATGGAGCGCTACCAGGACGACAAGGGCAGCGACGCCCAGCGTGAGGTGCGGATGATCGCCAACCTGTGCGAGATCTCGCCGGAAGACGTGCGCAAGATGCCGCTGCGCGACTACGCCCGACTGCAGGCAGGCGTGGCGCTTTTTACCACCTGACCCTGCCGCAGATCAGGCAGGGAGTGCTTGCCCTGGCCGGGCATACCGGCTGGGGCCTGCGCGAGATCATGACGCTGCGGGTGTCGAAGTTCATCTGGTGGATTCAGGGGTTGCCGGTACATGGCCAATAACGTTCAAACGACAACGATCACGATCGGCGGCTCGGTGTCCAAATCGCTGAAGGACGCATTGTCCTTCGCCAATGATGGCATCAAGCGCATCGGCACCGAGATGACACTGCTGGACCGCAGGCTTGCCCGTCTGAACACGACGAGCAAGGAATACGCTCGCATGCGTGCCCAGGTCGACGCATTGCGTGCCTCGCAAGAGGCACTGGAGAGCATCGAGGCAAAGCGCACCGCCAATCTTGAGAAGCGCGAGAAGCTCGGCTCGGCATTCGGCGAGGCACGTGGTGCGCTTGGCACGGCCGTTACCGCGCTGGCCAAGCCGGTGGAGAACGCCTCCGGCTTCGCCCTCCAGAACCAGCTGATCGGCGTGGCGGCCAACCTCAGCCGAGCCCAGGTGAGCGCCTTGGGTCAGGCCATCCTGGAACAGTCGCGTGCGACCAACCAGGGCGCCGACGCACTGCAGCGCTCGATCAGGCTGATGATCGACGCCGGCATGGATGCGCAATCGGCCCAGGCCAGCCTGGGCGCGGTCGGGCGGACCACCACCGTCACCGGCGCCAGCATCGATGATGTGGCCCAGGCCGCAGCCGCCCTGCAGCAGTCGTTCGATATCGATCCGTCGCGCATGCAGAACGCGCTGGATGTGCTGGTCGTCAACAGCCGGCAGGGCGGCCTGGGCCTGAAGGACATGGCTGAAGTGCTGCCTGCCCTGGGCTCGTCATTCGAAGCGATGAAGCTGCGGGGCACCTCGGCGGCCGCGACCCTCGGCGCCGCCCTGCAGGCTACGCTGGACTCGGCCGGCGGCGCCGACAAGGCCGCCAGCAACATGAAGACCTTCATGTCGTCCGTCCTGTCGCCGGAGCTGCAGAACAAGGCAAAGAAGAGCCTCAATCTGGATCTGCGCAAGATCATCGGTGACGCGCAGACCGACGGCGGCAATCCCTTCGACGCTGCCATGCAGGGGATCATCCGGGCCACCGCGGGCGACCAGAAAAAGATCGGCGCACTGTTCGGCGATGCCCAGGCGAAGAACTTCGTCCAGCCGATGATCGAGAACTGGGACACCTACGTGCGTGTCCGCGACAAGGCGCTGAATGGATCGGCGGGCACCACCGATGCAGCCTATGCCGCTGCGATGCAGACCGACCCGCAGAAGATCGAGGGCGCCAAGATCGCCGTGGACAACCTGTCCAAGGCCTTCGGTGCCGCGTTGCTGCCGGCGGTGGGCGAGGCCGCGGTCAAGCTCACCGAACTGCTGAACGGGGTCACCTCGTTCGTGCAGGAAAATCCGAAGCTGATCGCCAACACCACGCAGATCGTGGTCGGCATGCTGGGCATGCGCACCGCGGTGCTCGGCGCCCGCTACGCCTGGACCTTCCTGCAGGGCCCGATCCTGGCTGCGCAGAAGGCCTTCGAGCTGTTCCGGGGCGGCAGCCTGCTGGCCCAGATGGGACGCTTCGGGCCGATGGCCATGCGCCTGGCATCGGGCTTCCGCATCGTCGCTACCGCCGTCGGTGCCATCGGTGGTGGCCCCATCGCTCTTGCGGTCGCCGCCATCACCGCCGGCGCCCTGCTGGTGCGCAAGTACTGGGAGCCGATCAAGGCGTTCCTGGGCGGCGTCTGGGAAGGTCTCAGCGGTGCAGGCACCGCGGCGATGGGGGAACTGATGCGCGCGGTCGAACCGCTGCGCCCTGCCTGGGAAGTCATGAGCGGGCTGATCGGGCAGGCCTGGGATTGGCTGTCGAAGATGCTGGAACCGGCGCAGTACACCGGCAACGAACTGTCACGCGTCGGCCAGATCGGCTCACTGGTAGGCGAGGCGCTGCTGACCAACTTCCGGCTGGTCATCCAGGTCATCGGCGGTGTGGTGGGGGCAGTGGTGTGGCTGGGCGAGATGCTCGGCACCGTCGCCGGTTTCATCAGCGAGACGCTCGGTAGCATCTGGGAGTCGATCAGCGAGAAGGCAACGGCTGCGTTCGACCGCATCCTGGAGAAGCTCAAGCCGGTCATTGAAGGCGTTGGCTGGTTCATGGACAAGCTCGGCGGCGGCGTGGGCGCGGCCAAGGACAAGGCACTGGGTGTGGCCGAGGGCGGGCTGCAGACCGCAGTGGGCGCCGCCAACATCTACAGCAGCATGAAGGCGCGCGGTGGTGGTGGCATTGGTGACATGGCACGGGTCGCATATGCCGTCGGCACCGACAGCAACGATGGCTTGAACCGACGCATGGCTGAGCTGAGCGGTGCGCAGGGACGCACTGCACCGGCCATGCCCTCGCCCACCACCCGTGCACCCACCACCGTGCAGCAACAACAGACCAACAACATCACCATCCACCAGCAACCGGGTGAATCCAGCGAATCCGTAGCACGTCGCACCGCCGACGAACTGCAGCGTCGCAACGCGGTTGCCGCCCGTGGTGGCCTTGCAGACAGGAATTGAGCATGAAGCGCGAGTTCGTAACCGGCACAGTGGACAAGCTGCTGTCGCAGTTCAAAGCCAACGATTCCGGCAACGCTCCGGTGCTGCTGATGCTGGGCGGCTTCAAGTTCAGCCTCAACACCGCCGTGTTCCAGGACATCCAGCAGAGCAACGAGTATGGCTGGGCAGCGCAGGAACGCATCGGCCAGATGGCTGCGCTGCAGTACACCGGGCCCGGCAAGGCCAGCATGACGCTGCCTGGCGTCATCCACTATGGGTTCCGCGGTGCCGGCAATGAGCTCTCGCAGCTGCGCAAGCTGGCCGCTCAGGGCAAGCCACAGCGGTTGCTGACCGGCAAGGGTGGGAACCTGGGGCTGTGGGTCATCGACAAGATCGACGCCACTGCCTCCGGTTTCACTGCCGATGCTGGAATCCAACGGCACGAATTCACCCTCTCCCTGCGGAAGCACAGCGATGGCACGAACGTATAACACCCGCGACGGCGACGTCGTCGACCGCATCGCGTACACGCACTATGGCGAACAATCACCGGCCATCCTGCGCGCGGTATTCGACGCCAACCCGGGCCTTGCCGCACGCGGCGCGGTACTGCCCGCGGGCATGGCGATCACCCTGCCCGATGTGCAGCGCCCGGCAAACGAGCGCAAGGGAGTGGCCCTGTGGGACTGAACATCACACCGGCCTTCCGCGTGGTGGCCAACAACCAGGACATCACCGACACCATCAGGTCGCGCTTCAAGTCGCTGCGGATCACCGACGAGACCGATAACAACTCGGACATGCTGGAACTGCAGCTGGCCGACCATGATCCTTCCGATCCGATCCAGCTGCCGCCGGCAGGCGCAGAGCTGGAAGCCTTCATCGGCTACGACGGTGAAGTACGGCGCATGGGCCTGTACATCTGCGACGAAGTGGAGATTTCCGGCTACCCGGGCAGCATGACCCTGCGTGCCCGCGCGGCGCCGTTCGAGGCCAGCAAGGGCGGCAAGAACGATCTGCAGACGCAGAAGACGCGCACCTGGAAGAAGGGCACGACCATCGGCGGCATGGTGCAACGCATGGCCGGCGAACACGGAATGGAGGCTGCCGTGAGCGGGTCGCTTGCATCGATCGCGCTGCCGTTGACGGTGCAGTCGCAGGAGTCGGACATGAACCTGCTGCTGCGCCTGGCCAAGCAGCATGACGCCATCGCCAAGCCGGGCGGCGGTCGCCTGATGTTCGTCAAGCGAGGTGAATCCACCAGTGCCAGCGGTGAGCGCATTCCCGACGTCACCCTGACCCCGGCCGATGGCAGTGGCTACAAGGTGAGCATCGTCTCGCGCGAGAAGACCGGCACCACCATCGCCTACTATCGCGATGTACGCGGTGCCACGCGCCAGGAAGTGAAGCTGGGCAGCGGTGAACCGATCGTGCGCCTGCGCATGGCCTACGCCGACCGCGAAGCCGCCGAAGCTGCAGCGCGTGCCAAGCACCAGGAACAGGCCCGGCAGACGCGTACGCTGAGCTACACGTTGCCCGGCCGCGAGACGCTGATGGCCGAAGCCACGGTGGTGATGCAGGGCTTCCGCGATGGCGTGGATGGGCAGTGGCTGGTCAAGCGTGCCGAGCACAACATCAGCCACGACGGCTACGTGACCAGCATCGAGTGCGAACAACCCAACAGCGCCGACGCAGTGAAGGCGGCCAGTAGTGCGGCAGCCACCGAAGGCGAGCAGGTCGGCAGCGAGGTGTAGATCCACGCCATGCGTGGATGCTTTTCGCGCATCAACTCACGTACTGCGCAACCCCATTCCCGAACGACCAATTCTCCTTCTTCACTTCCACCAGGTTGATGAACACATCCTCGCGGCGAATGCCCACCGCCGCGTGCAATCCCTCGGCGATGCCGGCATACAGCGCCTTCTTCTGCTCCAGCGTGCGCCCTTCGTTCCAGGTGATCTGGATGCAGATGAAATCGTCGGTGCGGTCCACGCCCAGGTAGCTGGCGTCGTAGATCAGCGTGCCGGGCTCGTGTTCCTGGAAGATCTGGAAGCGATCGTTTTCCGGCACGCCCACCGCGCGCATGGCCTGGTAGATGGTTTCGCCGACACGTTGCAGGTAGTCGGCGGATTTACCTTTGCGAAGATCGATGCGGGCGAGCGGCATGGTGGCACTCCGGCGTGGATGGGTACGGTGACAGGCTGAGACTACGCCTGCCCGGGGTGGCGGAACAGAACAGGGATGGAACCCTCTGCCTTCATTCGTGACATGCCCCCTCTCCCGCGCGAGGTGACGTGATTGGCATGGCGACGCGGCCCCGCAGACGTCATGCGCACGGTCGGCATGGGCGGCGATTTGCGCCATCAGTGACGCGCCGCACTACTCGCAGGTGTTGGACGGCACACAACGGGAAACGTCTGGCCTGCCTGGGGAAAGTTGAGAACTTTCCTTACAGACCGATGTGATTCTGCGATCCGATGATCCCCGGGCCTAGGCAGATTGCCTGGGCCGGGATTGGCGTCTCGAAAAAGCAAACATGACGAGCAGGTTGCGCAGAACGACGCAACCGCAAGAATGCACCGACTGCTCTCAATGGCGGGCGGTGTGTGGGGATCACTCGATCCGCCGGGTGATTTTTCACTCCGTTGTGTTTGCCCCGGTACGCCAACCCGCACCGTCCGCCACCTTCACTCCGGAAGGTGGACCTACGCCAGTGAGGGTTTCGCCATGACCAACCGCACCGCCATCCATCCCCGCCTGCACGCCCTGATCGGCAACATCGCCACCGACGTGCCTGAAGACCTTGCGCACGAGATCGAATGCGCCCTGCAGGAACAGAACCTGCCCATGCAGTCGCCCGCCTTCTTCGCGTGCCTCAACGCCATCAGCTGCGCCGACGGCGATGACGGGCAACCGTGCCGCAGCCTCACCCTCGGCGCCAGCAATCACGCCTCGCTGCGCCGCTCGATGTCCGGGCTCAGCGCAGTGCTCGATCTGCTGCAGGCCGCCGACCGGGCACGTGCCGAGAGTGGCCCGGACGAACAATTGGGTGCCTTTCATACCGACGGACTGATCGTGGCGGCACGGCAACTGGTGCGCGAGGCGCATCACTGCCTCTCCGGCGGCGACGCCTGAGCGGCTCGGATACGCTCCCGCTACAATCGCGCAGGAAACGCAGGGGACTGCAATGGACGCCGAACACCTGGAGTATTTCATGGCCGCCCTGGAGGGCCGCGCAAGCGTAGGCTGGAACGTATGGTTCGCCGCCAACCAGCAGGCGCTGGCACAACAGCTGAGCCGCCCTGCACTGCTGCGCTTGAAGTTCAGCAAACTGGATGAAGCCGAACGCTTGCTCGCCCAGGCCGGCATCGTGCCCCGCAGCACAGCGGGCAAGCGCTACGAAATGTACTGCGCGCAGTTCGCGGCAGACGTGGTGGACGCGAACGGTCGCCCGCTGCCGGCCCTCTGGCGCACGGCGCATGGCGGTGCCATCGGCCAGCTTGCCGATGGTGAGCAGGAGGTCGGGCAGGCGAAGCTGCTCGCGGAGTTCCGCCGGGTCCGCAAGCGCGGGATGCAGCAGGCGCACGAGTGGTTGGCCGATCTGTGCTTTGAAGGCGAGATGGAACTGACCAGCGGCAATGCCGAAGTGGGCCGTCGTCTGCTGGCGGTCGTGCAAGCCGGCATCTGCGTGATGGAAAAGGGCGAGGCACCGCCGACTCCGATGCCCCCGGCTAGTAGCCCCAGGCTTCACTGAACGACTTCTCCGCGCGGTTTGATGGGCCGCGCCAGACCAGCCGACGGTGTCGGGAACAATACCGGCAGTTGCCGCGCCGTTTCTCATGCCAGCGAGAGGTGACAGACCCATCCTTAAGACTAAGCGGGCCTTCCTTTGATTGCCGCCTTTGCTTAGGCCTAGTCATGGCAGAATGCGCTCCAACATGGACGGGGGGAAGTGGTGATGGTGATTTGTCCGCTAGCAGTGGATTGGGGAAACCTCGCCGATTGGGCGGCTGTCGTCATGGGGCTTGGAGCAGCAACGGCGACAGTGTTTGTCGCGATTGCAGCAAACAGAACTTCCAGGAAGGCAGCAGAGATCGCAGAACAGTCGAAGGGAATCGCTCAGCAGCAGCACGACGAAACGGTCGCGCTGCGTGAAGGAAACGCGCGCGTCATCGGCCGGCTACTGCTGACCGAGATTGGATCGCTTCCGGCGCGATTGGACATGATTTGCCGCATGCTGGCCGAATCCCTCACCATCGAAGATGGGCCCAGCGTAAGGGATCTGGTCAAGTTCAGAGCTGCGCTGGGCGAAGCTCAGGCCAATTTGACCCCAACCTCGGTTTCGGTGCTGGACAGGATCCATAACCTTCCCGATCTACTTGGCGCAGATCTCGCTAGGCTGATTGGCAACTGCCAGGCTCTGAACACGATCGCATCTCGCGTCCAGAATCACTGCAGTGTTACCTCCACCAGTCCTGCAGCTGGCGGCGCACAACTTCGCTACAGCGGAGACCTGAAAGAACTTTCCCTACTCGCCCAACACGCTGCGGAATGCACGGTCATGGCCGCTAGATTCGCGGCTGAGTTTCGTCTGTTTGTGGGAGTGGATGCAGGCGATTACCGAATCATGGAAGCCAACGCGCAGGCGATGTGGGAACTCTGGACCGGCGCCGCGCGATAGAAGCGTAATGCCCCTTCACTACCAGGTCGATGCCGTCCATATTGACTAGCCGACGGATCGGCATCCTTGATCACTTCAAGCCTAGTCAGCTGGGTTTTGGTTTTGTCCCCGGTGGATCGTCCGCGCCTCATGCGTACTCCCATAGCAGTAGAATCCCACCCGACGATGGGAGGAAGCCATGAAGCACGGAAGGAGTGACAGAGACTGGGTAGTCGTGGCGACCATGACGTTTCTCGCCGGAGCCTTTTTCGTATGGGCACTTATGAGCAACAACCCTCCGCAGCAGCGTCCAACCGATCAGATCGATTGGCCGGCATGGGTTCAAGCCGTTATGTCCGTTGTCGCCATCCTTGCAACAGCTTTCGTTCCACGGTGGATCGATGCCCAGAAGAAGAAGGAATCCGCAGATCAGTTTCTCGTGTTTGCCCAGTACCTTTTGGGGCGGGCCGAGAGCCTCAGGGAAAGCATGGCAAGCGACAGCGGCAGACGTGGACTCGAGATGTGGGGACACAAAGCGGAGTGGAAGTCTATTGCAGACGGTGCAATGGAACTCAGCCTTGAAATACTTCCTGTTGCTGCCTATCTCCCAATTTGGCTCGAGCTTCGTGAGATGGCCGTTCGAATTGCCGAGTATCACGACGGGGCGATCAAATACACTGATTCGCGCAACGATGATCCCGACGATCACGTGATTCTGGATGGTTACATCTATCGCACCAAGAATCTTTACAACGAGCTTATCCAGCTGGATCTCAAGCACCGAGGCTATCGCGGCTACCGCCTGGTGCATGTCGAAGACTGAGCGGATCATCCCGCCCTCCCCTGTTTCCGGCCATTGGCCATCCGCCAGTTCTGCAGATACCGGACGCACGTGGGGGCATCATGAGGTTCCACTCGCCAGGGACATCCCATGACCGCCAAGCGTGCTGCCCGCCTGTAGTTCGCCTTCCATGAGCTGATTGACATCCTGATCGAGGACATCGCCGCGCGTGTCGCGATCGCCAAGCATGAAAGTAGCCGGCAACAGCCGGCACCCAGAGGGCTGAGCCACCGGACACCCAACCACTACCGCGGCGTCTGTTGCGACGGGCAGAGGGCGAGGAACGGACGAGCCTACCCAAAACCACCATCTACGACTGGATCAAACGCGGACAGTTCCCTCCGCCGGTCCGCCTCGGTGATGCGATGGTAGCTCGGCTCGAAAGCGACATTGAGGATTGGATCGATGGGCTTCGCCGAGACGGCTAGCTACACAAAGATCAAGGCCGCCTTGAGGCAGTTCCATAGTAATCGCATCCCAAGCAGCGCGGCAGCAGCGGTTCCGGTTGCAAAGCAGGGGAAGTAGAAGTACTTCCAGAGCTTCCGGCCAATCTCGTCGTACTTCATCCGCTGGCGCCACCAGGCATCAAGGTCTGCATCCTCAGCCCATTTGGTGTTTGCGTAGCTCGCCAATCCAACCTTGATGATCTCGTAGATCACGAACGTCGACACAGAAATAAGTGCAAGAAGACCCGTGAAGAAGTAATACCAAGCCGGAATCGAGTCTTTCAATTGCACCCATAAGGTGAACATTCCTGCATAGCCAATGGCCAGGATTATCTGCGCGTAGGTCTCATTGCTCTTTTCATCGCGCTCGATGTATTCCTGCGTGCGCTTGCGGCGCTCATCTTCGCTTGGCTTGGCCTGAATCTGCTGCGCTTTGACAAGCATCTCCTCCACATTGGAGAGACGAATGTGCAAGTCGCCCAACACCTGTACCAGCTCAGGTGAGAGAGGCTGCGTTGACTGCTCCTGATACTGCTCCTGACTCATGACCCCCCCTTGATTCAGCGAGATGCTACCAGCCCAAGTCATGAATAGCTCTCCAGCGTGGAGCGCACGGCGCGACTACAGGCCCTTCATCTTGTTGGAGACCCATGGCAAGGTGATCGACTCCTGCTTCTGCACAGGCTCTCCAACCGCAGATTGCAGCACGACCGGCCAACCATAGGCGTCAACGTAATGCCGGATCCCATTTTGTTGCAGGAATCGCACCTAGCGCGCGCGTTGGGGAGTGCGACAGAGGTCGCGAATTTCATCACGGCATAGACAGAGCTGGGCTGGCATCGGAACAATTTTCTCAGCTGATATTGAGGCTGACATGGGGCCGGATCGTCCCCGGCCCCAAAGATTGCAGACTCTATTCCCACTTTTTCTCGTGACCGTTCCAGATGGAAGTCTCGCGAGGAATCGCAGCCACAAGTCTGGCACCGTGCAGGCAGTCCGCCTTGTTCTTGTACCCCTCAGCACTGTCGGCAATTGTCTTGTCGTTCTTGCCGTACAGCGTCCATCGCCATTCGTTGGCGGAATCCTTGTAAAGCACGAACTGCTCAGCACCCTCAGCCATGGCTCGTTTCCTTGTCGGTTGGGCGGACTGCCCACCGGGAGAATACGCAGAAAACCATGGTCGAGCAGCGGTGCTGCACTTACCCTGCACTTACGAAAAAACCGGCTCTAGGCCGGTTTCGTCGCAACACATTGATTGTATTGGTGGGCGGTACAGGGATCGAACCTGTGACCCTTGCCGTGTGAAGGCAATGCTCTACCGCTGAGCTAACCGCCCGGTGTGTTGCTGAGCCGCTCATTATAGGGGCTTTTCAGAGGCCGTCAACAGTTTTTCACATTCGTGTTCACGGGTGTTTCGAGGGCCGCCGCCGGGCATCGCCCGGCGCTACCTCACATCGTATGGGTCGGCTTGTCCGAACCGGTCAGGCCGGCCAGCAGGGTCTCGATCTTGTGGCGTACGCCCTCGCCTTCGGCGCCGTCGGCCAGCTGCACGCCGATGCCGGCGGTGCGGTTGCCCTGCGCGCCGGCCGGGGTCACCCAGATCACTTTGCCGGCCACCGGCAGGCGCTCGCTGGAATCGGGCAGGGTCAGCAGCAGGAACACTTCGTCGCCCAGGAAGTAGCGCTTGGGCGTGGGCACGAAGATGCCGCCGTTCTTCACGAACGGCATGTACGCGCTGTACAGCGCGGCTTTGTCCTTCACGGCCAGGGACAGGATGCCCTGGCGGGCGTTGCTGGCACTCATCGATTTCCCCTTGCGGCAGGCCGCTCGTTCACCTTGTTCCAGGCCAGCAGCAACTCGACCACCGCAAGGTCTGCACGCACCGTGGTGCGCAGCAGGTCGCGGGTGCGGTTGGCCGCATCGAACCAGGCTGCAAGCTTGTGCAATCGCTCCGGCGTGGTCAAGGCATCGGTGCTGGCCTGGGCCAGCGCCAGGTCGGCGGCAAAGCGCAGGCGCAGCGCCGCGTTGTCGTCACCACACCACTTCTGCGCCAGCTCCACCGCGCCGGTCTTGCCGGCGGCCAGCTGTTCCAGATCTCGACCGACTTCGCGGCGCAGGCTCAGGCCGTCTTCGCGCAGCCAGTTGTCGGCCTGGCCGGGATGGCCGCGGGCGGCCTCCAGCGCTTCGCGCGCCAATGCTTCGCTGTGGCCCTGCTGCTGCAGCCAGGCCAGCGCTTCGTGCTGCGGCGGCAACTTGAATTCCAGGCGCTGGCAACGGCTGCGGATGGTCTGCGGCAAGCGTGCCGGGTCGCTGCTGATCAGCCACAGGTAGCGGCCGGGCTGCGGCTCTTCCAGCGTCTTCAGCAGCGCGTTGGCGGCCGAGCGGTTGATCGCATCGGCCGGGTCCACGATCACCACCTGCGCCACGCCGTACTGCGGGGTCAGCGCCAGCTTGTCGGTGATCTCGCGCACCTGCTCGATGACGATCTCGGTACGCAGCTTGTCGCCGCTCTTGTTCGGAATGAAGCTGACCAGCTGCAGGTCCGGATGGGTACCGGCGGCGATCAGCTGGCGCGTGCGCGTGGCGTGCGCGGCATCCCCGCGCGCCAGCACGTGGTCAGCCAACGCCAACGCCACCTCACGCTTGCCCAGCCCGGCCGGCCCGCAGATCAGCAGGCCATGGCCGAGGCGACCCGCATCGAGCGCGGCCACGGTCTGGTCGAACGCGCGCTGCTGCCAGGGCGAAAACGTGCTCATGCGCCCTCCCCGTCCTGCAGCCAGCGCTCGACACGCGCAACTACATCAGCGGCGACGCGCGCCTGTATCTGGCCGGCGTCGATCAACGCGAAGCGCTGCGGATCCTGCTGCGCACGGCTGCGGAACACTTCGCGCACGCGCTGGAAGAAATCATCCTGTTCGCTCTCGATGCGGTCCGGCCACAGATCACGGCCATTGGCGCGTGCCCGGCCGACGGCCACGTCCACGTCCAGCAGCAGGGTCAGGCCCGGCAGCAGGCCCACCGCGCGGCGCTCCAGATCGGCAATCCACTGCGGATCGAGGCCACGGCCACCGCCCTGGTAGGCATAGCTGGAATCGGTGAAACGATCGCTCAGCACATAGGCACCGCGCTGCAGCGCCGGCTGGATCACCTGGCGCACATGCTGCGCACGTGCAGCGAACACCAGCAGCAGCTCGGCTTCGGCGCTGAGCGGTTCGGCGGCGATCTCGGCATCGGGTTTCAGCACCAGGCCACGGATGCGCTCGGCCAGCGGCGTACCGCCCGGCTCGCGGGTCAGTACCACCTCATGACCGTGGCTGCGCAGGCAGTCACGGATGGCATTGATGGCGGTGGTCTTGCCCGCGCCCTCGCCGCCTTCCAGGCTGACAAAACGCGGGTGGCGAAGCAGCGCGGGACTCATTGCGCCGGGGTCTCCTGGGTACGTTGCTGGCGCAGCTGCTGCAGGTAGCGGGCGACTGCGGCGTTGTGCTGGTCCAGGCTGGGCGAGAACACGTGCGCGCCGCTGCCATCGCCCACGGCGACGAAGTACAGCGCGTCGCCCGCAGCGGGTTGCGCGGCGGCCATCAGCGCGTCGCGGCTGGGCATCGCGATCGGGGTCGGGGTCAGGCCGGCACGGGTGTAGGTGTTGTACGGCGTATCGGTGGTCAGGTCGCGACGGCGGATGTTGCCGTCATACGCGGCACCGAGGCCGTAGATCACGGTCGGGTCGGTCTGCAGGCGCATGCCGATCTTCAGGCGGCGCATGAACACGCCGGCAATCTGCGGGCGTTCGCTGGCCAGCGCGGTTTCCTTCTCGATGATCGAGGCCATCGTCAACAGCTCGTAGGGCGTGTTGATCGGCAGGTCCGGTGCACGGCTTTCCCAGGCCTCATCCAGCGCCTTTTCCATTGCGGCATGGGCGCGCTTGAGCACGTCCAGATCGCTGTCGCCACGCTGGTAGACATAGGTCTCCGGCAGGAAGCGGCCTTCCGGATGCTGGCCACCGAAGCCGAGGCGCTGCATCAGCGCGGCATCATCAAGATTGTCGGTGGTGTGCAGCAGCGGCTCGGCGCGCTTGAGCGCAGCACGCAGCTGGCGGATGTTCCAGCCCTCGACGATCGTGACGCGGTGCTGCAGCACCTTGCCCGCGCGCATGCGCAGCAGCAGTTCGCGCGGGGTCAGGTCGGCGCTGAGCGCGTACTCGCCCACCTTCAGCTTGCCGGCGGCATCAAGCTGGCGCGCCAGCAACTGCCACTGGGCGTCCTGGCCCTCGTCCACGCCGGCATCGCGCAGCTTGCGCAGCACGCTGTTCATGCCATCGCCGCTGGCGATGACCACGCTCTCGGCGGTCGGGGTGATCGGGGCATCGGCGAAACGCGTCTGCTGGTAGAAGAACCACGCGCCCACGCCGGCCACGACGGCGCCCAGCACCACCACCAGCGTTACCACGAACAGACACCCGCGCTTGGCTCCCGCCATGGACTACCTCTGAACTCGATTCCGTCGTGCAGGATACCGTGCCGGTGGATTGGGGTCATGACCGGGGCCACGCAGCCGTGCCGACCAACGGTCGGCACCCACCGGAACAACGGCACCCGCCGGTACCGGTAGTGCCGGCCGCTGGCCGGCAATCGCGTGGATCGCGGATGAATGAGGTTGCCGGCCAGCGGCCGCCACTACCCCTGCTGGCCCAGTGCGCGCAGCAGGCCGCGGGCCTTGGCGCGGGTCTCGTCCAGCTCCTTGTCCGGGTCCGAATCGACCACGATGCCGGCGCCGGTGCGGAAGCTCACCTCGTGGCCATCCACTTCGGCGGTACGGATCAGGATGTTCAGGTCCAGGTCGCCATCGCGGTTCAGCCAGCCGAACGCGCCGGTGTAGGCACCACGCGGCACCTGCTCCAGCTCGCTGATGATCTGCATGCAGCGCACCTTCGGGCAGCCGGTGATGGTGCCACCCGGGAACGTGGCGGCGATCACCTCGCCGGGCGTGACCTCCGGGCGCAGATGGCCGCTGACGTTGCTGACGATGTGGTGCACGTGCGCGTAGCTCTCCACGGTCATCAGCTCATCGACCACCACGGTGCCCGGCAGGCAGATGCGGCCCAGGTCGTTGCGCTCCAGGTCGATCAGCATCACGTGCTCGGCACGCTCCTTGGGGTGGCCGACCAGCTCCTGGATGCGCGCGGCATCGTCGTCGCCTTCGAAGCGTGGCCGCGTACCCGCAATCGGACGGGTCTGCGCATGGCCGGCGTGCACCGACACCAGCCGCTCCGGCGAGGAACTGACCACATGGCGGCCGTGCGCGCTGAACAGGCCGGCAAACGGCGCCGGGTTGGCACGACGCAGCTGTGCGTACAGCGCCTGCGGGCTGACCGGCGCAGCGAACTGCGCGCTCCAGCGCCGCGACAGGTTCACTTGGAACACGTCGCCGGCGCGCAGGTACTCGATCACCCGGCGCACGCCATCGGTGAAACGCTGCGGCGCGTCCTCGCCGACCGCCTGCGGTGGCTGCCAGCCCTGCCCGGCTTCGGGCAGCGCGGCCGAGGCCAGTGCCACCAGCGCATCCAGCAACGCCTGCTCGCCGGCTTCGGCGATGACGAAGCTGGCATCGTTGTGGTGGTCATGCAGCACCGCGGCCGGGCAGCGCAGCGCCAGCGCGGTCGGGCGGCCATCCTCGCGTGCGCGCGCCGGCAGCACCGGTTCGATCTGGCTGGCCACTTCGTAATCGAGCATCAACGCCCAGCCGCCGCGGAACGGCAGGCTGTGGCTGCCGTCATGCGGCAGGCGCTCATGCTGCCAGGCGCGATCCAGTGCCTGCAGGAACGTGCCGGGCTGCACCAGGTCGTGCTGGTCGCGCACCTGGCCGTCGGCATCCAGCCGCAGGCCATCGCCCTGCGCGACCAGCAGCAGGCTCCAGCGGCCCTGGGCGGTGCCCGAGGCGGTGGATTCCATCAGCAGCGGGAAGCGCGCCGGGTCGTGCTGCTGCAGGGCCAGCAGATCGATCGGGTGCGGCAGCGGGTGGATCAGCGGTGCGTGGGTCATGGCAGCGAGTTCGGGAATTCAGATGCACGGAAGCCGCCTTGCGGCGGCTCCGTGGTGCACGGCGTTGATCCGATTCTCCGGACGCCGAACGGTAGAGTCGACTGTCAGTCGACTATCGCGCGCAGCGCGGGAATTTGGCTTCCCGCGAAGAGCAGTCGACTAACAGTCGACTCTACCAATGCGACGTCGAGCGTGGCGCGACGTCGCAACACCACTCAGACGCGCTTGAAGATCAGCGTGCCGTTGGTGCCGCCGAAGCCGAAGCCATTGGACATCACCACTTCCACCTTGGCCTGGCGTGCTTCGTTCGGTACGTAGTCCAGGTCGCAGCCTTCGCCCGGCTGTTCCAGGTTGATGGTCGGCGGAATGACGTTGTCCTGCAGTGCCATCACCGAGAAGATCGCTTCCACGCCGCCGGCAGCGCCCAGCAGGTGGCCGGTCATCGACTTGGTGGAGCTGACCATCATCTTGTAGGCGTGGTCGCCGAAGGCGGTCTTCATCGCCATGGTCTCGCCCAGGTCGCCCAGCGGCGTGGAGGTGCCGTGCGCATTGAGGTAACCCACCTGTTCCGGGGTCACGCCGGCGTCCTTCATGGCCATGACCATGCAGCGCGCGGCGCCTTCGCCGTTCTCGCTCGGTGCGGTCATGTGGTACGCGTCGGAGCTGGCGCCGAAGCCGGCCAGTTCGCAGTAGATCTTCGCGCCACGTGCCTTGGCGTGCTCGTACTCTTCCAGGATCAGGATGCCGGCGCCGTCGCCCAGCACGAAGCCGTCACGGTCCTTGTCCCACGGGCGCGAGGCCTGTTCCGGGGCATCGTTGCGGGTGCTCATGGCCTTCATCGCGCAGAAGCCGCCCAGCGCGGTCGGCGACGAGCCACGCTCGGCACCGCCGACCACCA
Organism: Stenotrophomonas sp. YJH_SMC_58; assembly: GCF_059369635.1. NCBI lineage: Bacteria > Pseudomonadati > Pseudomonadota > Gammaproteobacteria > Lysobacterales > Lysobacteraceae > Stenotrophomonas > Stenotrophomonas sp. YJH_SMC_58. The sequence continues at coordinate 147,773 of NZ_JCAFSW010000009.1, read as the reverse complement.
TCACGTCAGCATCGCCGTACTGGATCATGCGCATCGCGGTACCGATCGAGTGGTTCGAGGTCGCGCACGCCGAGACCGCCGAGAACGACGGACCCTTCAGGCCGGTGATGATGCTCAGCTGGCCCGGCAGCATGTTGATGATGGTCTTGGGTACGTAGAAGGGCGAGATCTTCTTGCCCTCGTGGAACTCGATGGTCTGCTCTTCGATGCCGAGCAGGCCGCCGATGCCGGCGCCGACGATGGCGCCGATGCGCTCGGCATTGGCGTCGGTGATCTCCAGGCCCGAATCATGCAGGGCCATGAACGAGGCACCGAGGCCGTAATGGATGAACGGGTCCATCTTCTTGGCATCCTTGCCGCTGACCCGGAACTTGCCGAACAGTTCATTGTCGGCGGTGATGTCGAATCCCTTGACCTCACCTGCAATCTTGGTGGTGAACCGATCCACGTAGGCATCAGCAACGTTGGTCAGCGGACCGATGCCCGAACGACCGTGGGTGATGCCTTCCCAGCTGCTGGCCAGATCATTGCCCAACGGCGAGACGATACCCAGGCCGGTTACGACGACGCGACGCTTCATTGCTGTTTCTCCTGACCCGGATGATTTCTACGGGCAACTCGGTTTGCTTCGATGTGATGCTCAAACACACGGGGCCGCAACAGCGGCCCCATGGGGTGCGGTGCGCGGCAAGGAAATACCTGCACGCGCACTGCCGTCTGACATCAGGCCTTGACGTGGGCCTTGACGTAGTCGATGGCGGCCTGCACGGTGCTGATCTTCTCGGCTTCTTCGTCCGGGATCTCGCACTCGAATTCTTCTTCCAGGGCCATCACCAGCTCGACGGTGTCCAGCGAGTCAGCGCCCAGGTCATCGACGAACGATGCGCTGTTGGTGACTTCTTCTTCCTTGACGCCAAGCTGTTCGACGACGATTTTCTTGACGCGTTCTTCGATGGTGCTCATGGGATCTCGCTCCAGATGGAGTTGTGGTTCAAAAGTGGTCGCCATCAAAGGCGATGGCCGTGGGATAGTGTAGTGGAAACCGGCGCGGCCTTGCATCGCAGCAAAAACCTCAGCAGATCAACCACTTGCGGCGCAATCCCTGCGCCCCTTGCTTACGGCATGTACATGCCGCCGTTCACATGGAGGGTTTCGCCGGTGATGTAACCGGCAGCCGGGCTGGCCAGGAAGGCCACCGCATGGGCGATGTCCTCCGGCGAACCCAGGCGTTCGAGGGCAATGTCGTTGATCAGCGCGGTGCGCGCTTCTTCCGGCAACGCCTTGGTCATGTCGGTGTCGATGAAGCCGGGAGCAACCACATTGACGGTGACACCGCGCGAACCGATTTCCTTGGCCAGCGACTTGCTGAAGCCGATGATGCCGGCCTTGGCGGCCGCGTAGTTGGCCTGGCCGGCATTGCCGGTCACGCCCACCACCGATGCGATGTTGATGATGCGGCCCTTGCGTGCCTTCATCATGCCGCGCATCACCGCCTTGCTGGTGCGGAACACGCTGGTCAGGTTGGTGTCGATGATCGACGCCCAGTCCTCGTCCTTCATGCGCATCAGCAGGTTGTCGCGGGTGATGCCGGCATTGTTGACCAGGATCGAGATCGGGCCGAACTCCTTGGCGATGCCGTCCAGCACGCTGTCCAGCGCGGCAGCGTCGGTCACGTTCAGTGCACGGCCGTGGCCGCCGTGGGCGGCCAGGCGCTCACCGATCGCGGCAGCGCCGGATTCGGTGGTGGCGGTGCCGATGACGGTGGCGCCCTGGGCGGCCAGCAGATCGGCGATGGCGGCACCAATGCCACGGCTGGCGCCGGTGACCAGTGCGATTTCACCCTGCAGGGGCTTGCTCATGATGTTTTCCTCAGGCTGGGGCGGCCGCCGTACCCGTACCGCGTGCAGCGGCCACCGGTACGGTCGGCAGGAACAGGGGGAGTCAGGCCGACCATGCCTCGCGGGCGGCTTCGAAGTCGCCCGGGGTGGCCAGTGAACGGCCGTCGATGGCCTTGTCGATGCGCTTGACCAGGCCGGTCAGCACCTTTCCCGGGCCGCACTCGGCGATCCGGGTGATGCCGCGGCCGGCCAGCGCCTGCACGCACCCGGTCCACTGCACCGGCTGGTACAGCTGCTGGACCAGCGCGGTACGGATCGCGTCGATACCGTCATGCACCTGGGCATCCACGTTCTGCACCACCGGCAGCTGCGGCGCCTGCCAGGACAGGCCAGCCATCACTTCGGCGAGGCGGTTGGCGGCTTCGCGCATCAGCGGGGTGTGCGAGGGCACGCTCACGGCCAGCTTGACGGCCTTGCGCACGCCCTTCCCGGCCAGCAGCGCCAGCGCGCGATCAACCGCATCTGCGTCGCCGCCGATCACGATCTGGCCCGGCGAATTGAAGTTGGCCGGCACCACCACCTGGCTGCCCGCGGCTTCGGCGCAGACGTCCAGCACCAGCTGGTCTTCAGCGCCCAGCACGGCGGCCATGGCGCCGACACCGGCCGGTGCGGCTTCCTGCATCAGCTGGCCGCGCAGGCGCACCAGGTGCGCACCGTCATGCAGGCTCAGCGCGCCAGCGGCGACCAGGGCGGTGTACTCGCCCAGGCTGTGGCCGGCCAGCACCGACGGGCGCGGACCGCCCACGGCGTTCCAGGCGCGCCACACGCCGATGCTCGCGGCCAGCAGGGCCGGCTGGGTGTATTCGGTACGGTTGAGCATTTCCTCCGGGCCACCCTGGGACAGCGCCCAAAGGTCGACGCCGGCACCATCGGATGCTTCGGTGAAGGCTTCACGCACCTGCGGGTGCAGTTCGGCCAGCTCGGCCACCATGCCCACAGACTGCGAGCCCTGGCCGGGGAAGACAAAAGCGAGGGTGGATACGGTCACGCGGTCATCCGCTTGTTGCAATCGAAGCGGGCCATGATAAGGGCGAATCCGCTGTGTCGTCTGTACGTGCGCGTATGCAGGCGTATGGAGCGCGGCCGCGGGACAACCCGGCATCCGGTGCGGTGCCCCGCCCAGGTAGAGTCGACTGTCAGTCGACTGCCCTTCGATCAGCCGCTGAAAACCCGCGCTGCGCGCGGAAGTCGACTGACAGTCGACTCTACCGCAGCGCCAACCTGCCAGCAGCGCGAACCTGCCATCAGCAGAACAGCTGCAGCACGTCCAGGTCGCCGTCGGCGAGGAAGTCCACGCACAGGCCCACCAGCACCAGTACGCCCGCCGTGCTGGCGCCATGGGCGATGAAGATCGAATGCGCCAGCGCGCGCGCTGAACGGCCCAGCTTCATGCAGACCCGGGCCAGGCTGCGCAGGCGGCCGCTGACCGCATGCACATGCTCGCGCACCGGCGCCTGGGCATCGCCCATCGCCTCGGCCATCATCGCCTGCAGTTGCTCCGGGCGGTCGGCGTAGTACTTGGCCACGCCGTAGCCGAACATCAGCCAGTCGCGGGCCTGCGCTTCGGACAGATCCATCACTTCCAGCGGATCTTCCTCGAAGTCGATGAAGCCCACGTTCTGCCCGTCCCAGGTGAGGTTGCGCGGCAGCGGCTGGCCGAAATAGGCGCCGCGCGCATGCGCTTCGGCGATGGCCTGCATGGCCGCCATCACCAGCCGGTCGCGGCCGGCCTCGTCGGCCTGGCGCAGGCAGGTATTGAACGAGCTGCCGTTGTCACCGATCACCAGCGCGGCGTGGCCGCTGCCCAGCACGTCGGGCACGTTCACGCCCTGCGCCTGCAGTTCTCCCAGGCGACGGGCTTCGGTTTCTCGCGCGGCATCACCACCACGGTGCGGCGGTGGCCGCAGGGCGTCCAGATGGAAACGGCGGGCAACGAAATTGAGCAGGCCCAGGGCCACTGCGCGGCTTCCCTTGCCGTACTGCTTCAGCCAGGCGCGCTGCCCTTCGATGACGATGGGCTCAACCATGACGTGTACTCCTTTAAACGCGTTACGGCCCCAGAGGGGCCGTAACGACAAAACTTCACATTGTCGTAACTTGCACTATCAATAGCGCAGCAGGGCCGAACCCCACGTGAAGCCGCCGCCGAAGGCTTCCAGCAGCAGCAGCTGGCCGCGCTCGACGCGGCCCGAACGCACCGCGGCGTCCAGCGCCAGCGGCACCGAGCCGGACGAGGTGTTGCCGTGCTTGTCGACAGTCACCACCACCTGGTCCATCGACATGTCCAGGCGCTTGGCGGTGGCTTCGATGATGCGCAGGTTGGCCTGGTGCGGAATCAGCCAATCCAGGTCGGACTTGTCCAGGCCATTGGCAGCCAGGGTCTCGTCCACGACCGAGTCCAGCGCCTTGACGGCGTACTTGAACACGTCGTTGCCCTTCATGTTGATGGTGCCACCACCGTTGGCGCCGTCCTTGAAGCCGGTCGAGACGCCCACCGGGTTCCACAGCAGCTCCTTCTTGCTGCCGTCGGCATGCAGGTGGGTACTGAGGATGCCGGTTTCTTCGTCGGCCTTGAGCACGACGGCGCCGGCGCCATCGCCGAACAGCACGCAGGTGGTGCGATCGTTCCAGTCGACCATGCGGGTCAGCGTTTCGGTGCCGATCACCAGCACGTGCCTGCAGTCGCCGGAACGGATGAACTTGTCGGCCACGCCCAGCGCGAACACGAAGCCCGAGCAGGCGGCGTTGACGTCAAAGGCAGGGCACCCCGCAACACCGAGCTTGGCCTGGATCAGGCACGCGGTGGAGGGGAAAATGAGATCGGGCGTGGTCGTACCGACCACGATCATGTCGAGCTGCGAAGCGTCGATACCGGCCGCTTCAAGTGCGCGCAACGCGGCCTGGTAGCCGAGGTCGCTGGTGGTTTCGCCTTCGGCCGCGATGTGCCGTTCACGAATTCCGGTGCGCGACTGGATCCACTCATCCGAGGTTTCGACCATTTTTTCCAGGTCGGCGTTGGTCAGGACTTTTTCCGGCAAATAGCTACCGGTGCCCGCGATCCTCGAGTAGATCCGCTTGCTCATCATGTTTCCTGTTGCGCGGGCCGCCGATCACCGGCACGCCCGGGAAAGAAGGCAAAGGCCGCTGCCCGGGGGCAGCGGCCTTCCCGGCACATCAATCTTCTTCGACGGCCGAGGTCTTGGTCTGGATGACCTTCTTGCCGCGGTAGAAACCGTCGGCAGTGATGTGGTGACGCAGGTGCACTTCGCCGGTGGTCGGGTCGGTCGACAGCTGCTTGGCGCTCAGGGCGTCATGCGAACGGCGCTGGCCGCGGCGGGACGGGGTAACACGGGATTTCTGCACAGCCATGGGATTGCTCCAAACTCGGTTCGTTTTGCTTCGTCGTATCGTCGCGCAGGACGCCAGCGCCCAGCACACTTTCGCTTTCGCCGCAGCCGCCGACGACAATCCGGCTGCTATTGTTTCTTCAATGCCGCCAATGCCGCGAACGGATTGGCCTTCTTTGTTTCTTCTTCGCTCGGCGCCCAGTCCTTGTCGACTGCTTCACCGTCGGGCGACAGCGGAACCACCGGCACCGCCAGCACCAACTCGTCTTCGACCAGGTCCAGCGGACGCAGCTGGCCGTCTTCCGGCACCAGCAACGCCTCGTACTCCTCCGGCAGGGACGATTCCTCGTCCTCGTCGCGGATCAGGCCAAGCCTCTGGGTCACCTTCACCGGCAACAGGAATCGCTGCATGCTGCGCTGACAGGTCAGCGGCAACGCGGTGTCGATGGTCAGTTCCACATAGGATACCCGCAGGACTTCGTCGCGACCGAATTCAAGCGAGTAGGAACACTCGCCGTCGGTATCTGCGACCAGCCCCTGCAGGCGGGTCAATTCAGCCAGGGAGACCTGGCCGTCGAAGCGCCTTCGCGCTACGACCATCCGCCAAGCATCCAGCGATTCGGGCACGTTCGCGGACATAAGCCGCTGAATACTAAGGATCGGGGGGGCTGCTGTCAAATGCCCGCCATACAGCACTTGCTGCTGGCGCTGCGCACAGGCCAGACTGCCGCACCCTGCCCCGGTATTCTCGCATGTCACTGGTCCTGGCCTCCACCTCCCGCTACCGCCGCGAGTTGCTGCAGCGGCTGGGCCTGCCCTTCGACTGCGCGCGCCCGGAGGTGGATGAAACCCCGTTGAACGGTGAGACGCCGCTGGCCCTTGCAACGCGCCTTGCCACGGCCAAGGCAACCGAAGTCGCCGCCCGCCACCCCGGCGCCTGGGTGATCGGCTCGGACCAGGTGGCGGACCTGAACGGGCGACCGCTGGGCAAACCGGGCACGGCCGGGGCGGCCTGCGCGCAGCTGGCGGCGATGTCCGGGCAGACAGTACGCTTCCATACCGCCACCAGTCTCACGCGAGACGGAGAATCATTCAGTGCCGTGGATCTGACCGAGGTCCGTTTCCGCGCGCTGGGCCAGGAGGAGATCGCACGCTACGTGGCCACCGAACAGCCCCTGGACTGCGCCGGCAGCTTCAAGTGCGAGGGCTTGGGCATCAGCCTGTTCGAAGCGATCGACAACCGCGACCCGACCGCGCTGATCGGCCTGCCGCTGATCGCGCTGTGCGGGTTGCTGCGCCAGGCACGGTTCGCGGTGCCCTAAAGGCGACACACTGACTGCCGGCACCGATCGCGGAAACAGGCCGGACATGGCCGGGTAGGACCTGAGCCGGGTAGCGTCGACTGTCAGTCGACTATCGCGCGCGGCGCGGGGTTCTGCCGGCGGCTGGAAGAGCAGTCGACTGACAGTCGACTCTACCAACGTGGAGCCCCCGACCAACGTGGAGCACCCGACCAACCTGGAGCACGCAACCAACCTGGCGCGCGACCACCTGGACCGCGCTCCGCCTCAGCGCCCGCGAACCTCGAACGGCTGCTCCTGCCATTCCTCCACGCTGCCATCGCGACCGTGCAGGCGCAGGCCCAGCCAATGTCGTCCCGGCGCCAGCGTGCTCGTGTCCAATGAAGCATCGAAGCCCACCGCAGGATGCTGCGGATCGGTGCTGTCCGGCCAGGTCTGGCGCACGTCGAATGCGCGGCCATAGCGCGCATCCCCCATCGAGCGGCCATCGACCAGCACCTCAACCCGTGCCAGGCCGACACCATCCTTGAACGCCCATCCCTTGATCGCCAGCGTGCCAGACACCTTTTCGCCGTTGGAAGGCGTATCCAGCCACGCCATTGCCGGAGTCACGCACGCCCCGGGCGCGCGCTGCGCCGGCAGCCGGAACAGCAGGAAACGCTGGAAGCCATGGTCACTGCTGACCACCCGCGGCGCCGGCAGCGGCCCCACCTGTCCGCAGATGGCGTGGTAGCGCGCCAGCAGATCGCGGTAACGCTGGTCGCTGGGTGAAAGCACCAGCAGCATCGGCGTCGAGCGCTTGCCCTCATGCAGCAGTTCCCACTGCGCCAGCTGCGCGGTGCGCCCATGCTTGTCGTTGAGCGGATGCGGCAGCACTTCGATATCGCCATTGCCGAGCTGGAAGCCCAGCTCGGCGCCAACCTTGAAGTTCCCCGCCAGCACCCGCGTGCCCGCCGGCATCTGCTGCAACTCTTCGCGCACCGCCATCGCCAACGGCTGCCAGCCCGCGAAATTGCGCGGGTAGTACTTGCTGCCTGCCAGCTGCTCACGCAACGCGGGCGTGGAGGCCATCAGGTAATAGCCGAACGCCAGCACCATGCCTGCGCCCGCCAGCCACCAGCCGGTGCGCCGCAGCCAGCGTGGCCAGCCGTTGAGCACCACCGGCACCGCCACCAGCAGGGCCAGGTAGCCCGGCAGCGGCCAATGGAAACTGATCCGCTCGACGTCGGTGAAGAAGCCCAGCAGGAAGATGCCCAGCGTGGATACGCCCCCGACCAGGCCGAAGTAGCGCCACTGCACGCGCGTGCCGCCGCCCCTGCGGGTACCGGCCAGCGCCACCTTCCACATCGCCATGCACAGGATCGGGGTGACCAGCATGGGCTGGATCACCAGGAACCACAGCCCGTTCCATTCGAACGTCCAGGGATGGCGCTCGACCACCTGGAACTTCAGGCCGGCGTCGTGGTTGTCCGCGTTCCATGCCAGCAACGGCAGCCACGCCAGCACGCCCACCGCCAGCGCGACCCATACGCGCGGATCGGCCAGCATGCGCCGCCCCTGCGGCAGCGCCAGCAACGCGATGAAGCCAACGCCGATGACACCGATGAAACGGTAGTGACTGAGCGCACCGATCGACAGGCCCAGCGCAAGCTTCATCGCCGACGATGCATCAACGTTGTGCAGCAGCCGCGCACCGGCGTGCAGACAGATCACCGCGGCCAGTGCCATGGGCACATCCGGCACCGCCAGCAGGCCCAGCGTCGCCGACAACGGCATCAACAGCGTGAGGCTGCCCGCTTGCCAACCGGCCACATTGCCGAACCAGCGCGTGGCCGTGCGCACCACCAGCAACGGCAGCAGCGCGCCGATGGCCAGGAACGGCAGGCGCAACGCGAGCACATGGTGGCCACCGATCTCCACACCCAGGCGCGCCAACCACGCGGTCAGTCCGGGAAGGTCCGAATACGCAGCGGCCAGATGCTGACCTTCCTGCCAATAGAACGCCTCGTCAACAAACAGTGGCAGCCGCGCAGCCACTACCAGCTTGGCCGCTGTGACCAGCGTCCATAACCAGAGAAATATTGTCCGCGCGCGCTGTTCGCCCTGCATTGCTCTATGGATAATCGAATGGATTCCAGACCTGAGACGATCATGCCAGCCTCGTCCCCCAATCCCAGCATGCTAACCGATCAACTGCGCCAGGCCCTGCGGGAGGCACAGGATCAGGTAAACGCACTGGTGCTGGGCAAGGTGCCGGAAGTCAGGCTGGCTTTCGTCGCCCTGCTTTCCGGTGGCCATCTGCTGATCGAGGATCTGCCCGGCCTGGGCAAGACCACGCTGGCGCATGCGTTGGCCAGCAGTCTGGGCCTCAGTTTCCAGCGCGTGCAGTTCACCTCCGACCTGCTGCCCGCCGATGTACTGGGCGTTTCGGTATACGAGGCCGGCAGCCGCCAGTTCCAGTTCCATCCGGGGCCGGTGTTCACCCACGTGCTGCTGGCCGATGAGATCAACCGTGCGCCGCCGCGCACGCAGAGCGCGCTGCTGGAGGCCATGGCCGAACAGCAGGTCACCCTGGATGGGCAGACCCATCCCCTGCCCGATCCGTTCTTCGTGATCGCCACGCAGAACCCGGTGGACCTGTCCGGTACCTTCCCGCTGCCGGATTCGCAGCTGGATCGTTTCCTGCTGCGCCTGGCGATGGGCTACCCCAGTGCGCAGGCCGAACGCGAACTGCTGCGAGGTACAGACCGCCGCGACCTGATCGCACGTGCCGTACCGAAGCTGGATGACACCCAGGTACGCGCGCTGCGTGAAGCCGTCAGCCAGGTCCATGCCAGCGATGCACTGGTGGACTACGTGCAGGCCCTGCTGACCCGCAGCCGCCAGCACGCCGGCGTGCGCGTGGGCCTGTCACCGCGTGCCGGCCTTGCGCTGCTGCGCGCGGCCAGGGCGCATGCACTTCTGCTGGGCCGCGGCCACGTGGTGCCCGAGGACGTGCAGACCCTGTTCGTGGCGGTGGCCGGTCATCGCCTCGTGGCCGAAGCCGAGTCCAGCTCGGGGCCGGCACTGGCACGGGCCATCCTGCAGACCGTTGCGGTGGATTGAGGGTGGCCACGCGCTGGGCACGACTGCAACTGCTGGCACGCCCGCGCAGGCCTGAAGCACTGCCGCAGCGTCTGGACCGCCATCGCATCTACGTGCTGCCCACCCGTTTCGGCCTGTTCGTCGCCGCGCTGCTGGCGGCAATGCTGCTGGGCGCACTGAACTACAACAACAACCCGGCGTTGCTGCTGGCCCTGCTGCTGGCGGCAGCGGCGATCGCCAGCGCCATCGCCGCGCACCTGCAGCTGTCCGGCGTACAGATCGACGCGATCTCCGCCGAGCCGGTTCCTGCCGGGCAACCACTGCGCCTGCGCGTGGACCTGTCACTGCGTGATCCGCGCGCACGCCACGGCCTGCACCTGCAGCTGGGGGACAGCGAAGCCTGGACCTCGCTGCCTGCACACGGCCGCGGTGAGGTGGAGCTGCACGTTCCCAGCGAACGCCGCGGCTGGCTGGAGCTCCCGCGCATCCGCCTCTCCACCAACCAGCCACTGGGCCTGGTGCGGGCATGGTCGTGGGTGTGGCCGGAACAACCGCTGCTGGTCTACCCGCAACCCGAGGCGCTGGCCCCTGCACTGCCGGAAAGCGGCAACGATCCGCTGCACACGCGCGCCCATGCCAGTGGCGAGGAACTGCATCAGCTACGGCCCTATCGTGCGGGCGATGCGCCACGCAGCATTTCGTGGAAGCACTCGGCACGCCGCGACAGCCTGCTGGTGCGCGAGTACGAAAGGCCGGTTGGCATCGAAGTCATCCTCGATTGGCGCACGCTGTCCCCGCTGGGCCATGAAGCACGCATCGCGCGTTTGGCGCGATGGGTCGACATGGCCGAGCGCGAAGGCCGCCGCTACACCCTGCTGCTGCCTGCACACCCGCCGTTCGGGCCAGGCCAGGGCGCCAGCCACCACCACCTGTGCCTGCGTGCACTGGCATTGATGCCGCATGACTGAGACCACGCCCGCGCTCGACCGCAATGCCCGCAACTGGACCCTGGCCAGCGCGGCGTTGGCGCTGTTGCCGTTGCTGCTGCAGTTGCCGCCCCTGCTGGCGGGCGTGATCGCGGCCGCAGCGCTCGTGACTGCGGCCCTGTCGTGGCGGAGGGTGCTGCCCATGCCGGTGCGCCTGCTGCTGGTGCTGGCCATGCTCGGTGCCATCGCCTCGCAGATGGGGATGGTCCGACCTGGGCGCGATACCGGTTGCGCCCTGCTGGCAGCGATGCTGGCGATCAAGTCCAGCGAACTGCGCAGCCGGCGCGATGCCCGCAGCCTGCTCGGGTTCGCGCTGTTTTCCCCGTTTGCGGCGTTCCTGCTCGACCAAGGACCACTGACCACGGTTTTGGCCGCACTGGCGGGGATCAGCGCGCTGCTCGCCCTGCAACGGCTGGCCGGGGATGAAGGCCACGCCGCGCCGCTGCCTTTGCGAGGGCAGCTGCGCGGCGTTGGCCGCCTGCTGGCGATCGGCCTGCCGCTGGCATTGGCCTGCTTCTGGCTGTTCCCGCGCCTGGCCACGCCACTGTGGGGTGTTCCCGAGCGCGCCGTGGGTACGCCGGGGTTGTCCGACAGCATGGAGCCCGGCCAGTGGCTGGACCTGATGGCCGACGACAGCCCGGCGCTGCGCGTGCAGTTCTTCGGCGCGGTACCCGAGCCGATGCAACGCTACTGGCGAGGACCGGTACTGACCGCCTTCGATGGCCGGCGCTGGACACGTGACCGCGCCAGCGAGCGACGGCCGGCGGCCGTGGTCGAGGCCGGCACGCAGGGCTGGGACTACCAGATCGACTACGAACCCACCGACCGGCGCCAGCTGGTGGCACTGGACCTGCCCAGCCGCGCGCCTGCAGGCAGCACGCTGGATGCGGACATGAGCCTGAGCAGCGAGCGGTCACTGGCGTCGCTGAGCCGCTGGCGGTTGCATTCGGCGCCACCACAACGCTTCGACAGCACGCTGTCACCCTATCTGCGACGGGCCGCGCTGCAGTTGCCCAGTGGCTTCAACCCGCGCACCGCCACGTTGGCGCAGCAATGGCGGCAGCAGGCTGGCAGCGATGACGAGGCCCTCGTGCGCCGCGCGCTGCAGTGGATCACCACCGACTTCTCGTACACGCTGGACACCCCTGCGGCAGGGCGCGACCCGATCGACGAGTTCCTGTTCGGCTACAAGGCCGGCTTCTGTGAACACTTCAGCTCGGCCTTCGTGGTGTTGATGCGCAACGCCGGCGTCCCGGCACGGGTGGTGACCGGCTTTGCCGGCGGCACCTACAACCGCCTTGGCGACTACTGGATCGTGCGGCGGATGGACGCCCATGCCTGGGCCGAGGTATGGCTGCCGCAGCGCGGCTGGGTACGGGTTGACCCGACCGCAGCCGTGGCACCGGAACGCATCCTGGACACACTGGACGACCGCCTGCAGGCCGGTACGGACACGCCACTGCAGCAACGCTGGCAGCAGCTGGGGCAGATGGGCGACTGGCTGCGCCGCGGCTGGAACGACCTGGTGCTGTCATTCGATGCACGCCGCCAGCAGCAACTGCTCACGCCGTTCGGGCTGGATGATCTGGGCCCCACGCAACTTGTCGCTGGCTTCGTGGTGGCAACGATGCTGGCCTTGGCGTGGATGGCCTGGCTGCTGGCCCGTGGCGAGCGCGAACGCGACCCGCTGCTGCGCGCCTGGCACCGGCTCGGACGGCGCTACGCCCGCCTCGGCCTGGCCCGTGAACCGCACGAAACCGCACAGGACTGGGCCCAGCGGGTGCACCGGCAGCGCCCTGACCCGGCCCTGCTCGCACTCAGCCAGCGTTTCGCCGACGCGCGCTACGCTGGAACTTGCACCGACCTCGCTTCATTATTGCGGGACCTGCGCAGGCATCGCCCGACTTCCGGAGCCTCCCCATGAACACCAAGTTCCTTCTCACCGCTGTGGCCACGCTGGCCCTGTCGGCCTGCGCCACGGCCCCAAAGCCGCTGCAGGGACAGTTCAGCCTGGTCTCCCCGCGCGACTCGGTCGCTACCCAGCAGGTCGGCACGCCGGTCCGTTGGGGCGGTCGCATCATCGAAACCAAGCCCGGCCAGGGCGAGACCTGCTTCCAGATCATCTCGCGCCCGCTCAATGGCAGTGGCCGCCCGAACACCACCTCGTCCGACGCCAGCGACGGTCGTTTCATCGCCTGCCGTGCCGGCTTCTACGACCCGGCCGTGTTCGAAGCCGGTCGTGACGTGACCTTCATCGGCAAGATCGACGGCTACCAGAACACCCGCATCGGCGAGTACGACTACCGCCTGCCCAAGCTGTCGGCCGATGTGATCTACCTGTGGCCGGAACAGCGCCAGGTCGACGTGGTGCCCTACCCCTATGGCCCGTGGGGCCCGGGCCCGTATGGTCCGTACTGGGGCGGCTATGGTCGCTGGGGCTGGTGGTGATCGTCACCGCACAGGCATGACGGAAAAGGCCGCCCTCGGGCGGCCTTTTTCATCCGCGCATGGCGTGGACAGGGGCTTCAACGCCCAGGCGCACCGAAATGCCCCAGCGGCGCACCGGCCAGCAGGTGCATGTGGATATGGAACACGGTCTGCCCGGCATGCTCGCGGCAGTTCATCACGATACGGTAGCCGTCCTGTGCGAAGCCCTCGCGGCGCGCATACTCGGCGGCAGCCAGCGCCAGCTTGCCGATCAGGTGCGCCTGCGACGGCTGCAGGTCATCCAGGGTCGGAATGATCTCGTTCTTCGGAATGAACAGCACGTGCACCGGCGCCTGCGGTGCGATGTCCTTGAAGCCCAGCACCTCGTCATCCTCGTAGACGATGGTGGCCGGGATCTCGCGACGGATGATCTTGCTGAAGAGGGTTTCGTTGCTCATGGTCGGCCTCGGCGGGGATGTCATCCGCATTGTAGGCCGGCCGCGCCGGGGGATGCCCGGCCGGCATTCAATCGCGGAATTCGCTGCGCGTTCCGAACGCGTGCGAGAGCGTGCCGCGATCGACGTATTCGAGTTCACCGCCAAGTGGCAGGCCCTGCGCCAAACGGCTCGGCTGCACCTTGCGTGCGCGCGCCAGCTGCGCCAGGTAATGCGCGGTGGCCTCGCCCTCGACAGTGGCGCTGGTGGCGATGATCAGCTCCTGCACCTCGCCTTCGGCCAACCGTCGCTCCAATTGCTCCAGGCCCAGCTCGCGCGGGCCGATGCCATCGAGCGGCGACAGCCGCCCCTGCAGCACGAAGTAGACACCGCGGAAGCCGGTGGCGTTCTCGATGGCCAGGCGGTCGGCCGGCGATTCGACCACGCACAGCTGGCTGCGCTCGCGGCTGCCGTTGGCACAGGTCGGGCACAGCTCGGTTTCGCTGAAATCGCGGCACTGCACGCAGTGGCCGATTCGCTCCACCGCCAATGCCAGTGTCTCGGCCAGACGCTGGCCACCTTCGCGCTCGCGCTCGAGCAGGTGATAGGCCATGCGCTGTGCAGTCTTCTGGCCGACGCCAGGCAGCACCCGCAATGCGTCGATCAATTGTTCAAGCAGGGGTGCGGACACGGCGGCATGCTTTCATGGCGTCGAGCACGCTCGACAGCTGTCTGTAGAGTCGAGCCATGCTCGACCGAGGGTTGGAGCGGGCACCTGCAGCGGCAGGCGCCCCCTGGGAAATCAGAACGGCAGCTTCATGCCCGGCGGCAGCTGCATGCCGGCGGTGGCCGACCCCATCTTCGACTTCGACTCGGCATCGATCTTGTTCGAGGCATCATTGAAGGCGGCGGCGATCAGGTCTTCCAGCATCTCCGGGTCGCTGGTCAGCGACGGGTCGATGCGCACCTTGCGGCATTCCTTGGCACCGGTCAGGGTCACGCTGACCATGCCGCCGCCGGCGCTGCCGGTCACTTCGATCTTGGCGATTTCTTCCTGGGCCTTCTGCAGGTTTTCCTGCATTTTCTGGGCCTGCTGCATCAGTTGGGCGATGTTTCCGCGCATGGTGTCTTACTCGTCAAAAGAACGGATGGAATCGGAAACAACCCGGGCACCGTGCTGTTGGATCAGCACCTGCACTTCCGGGTCGTCCATGAAAACGGCCTCTGCCACCTGCTGCCGCTCACTACGCTGGCGGTCGGCACGCTGGTGCAGAGTCTCGGCCGGAACGTGTTCGGTTTCCACGGTCTCGACCACGATCTTCGGCGCCTGGCCGAGGGCCTTCTCCAGCATCTCGCCCAGGGCGGCCAGCGCGCGCTCCGAGCGCAGGTATTCAAATCCGGGCGAAAGGCCCAGTTTCAAGGTCCCGTGCTGGCAACTGATGAAGGCAGCGTTGGCGGCCAGCTGCCGCGACGGGCCGCTCAGGCCACTGTTGGCGACCAGATCCAGCCAGTCCTCGGCGCTGGCCAGGTCGCTCACACCTTCCAGCGGCGCATTCTCCTGCACTGGCGCCGGCTCGACCGGCGCGATGGCAATGCCTTCAGTGCGGAACGGGCGCTCGGGCGGTGCAGGCTCGCTGGGAGCCGCGACGGGAGCCGGCGGCTCATGCCAGGGCGCCACCATGGCAGCTTCCGGCCCAGCCATCTCGGCCGCCAGCGCCTCGTCACGTGCCTCGGCTTCGTCGGTGGCCCACGGCGGCAGGTCGTCGCCCACTTCTGTTTCAACGGACGGCGGCGCCGCTGCTTCGGCCTTCACCGGCGGCGGTGACACCGGCTCTTCCACCGGAACCGGCTCGGGCTCCGGCGTCGGGTCCGGTTCGGGTTGCGGGGCCGGCTCAGGTTCGGGTTCAGGTTCGCGCGGCGCGGCCTGCACCGGAGCGGCCACCTGCGCCACCACAGCCGGGCTTGCCGAAGCGGCGGCAGTCGCCGGCGTCGCTTCGTGGGTACCCGCACCGGTGCCACCACCGGCAGCATTGCCACCCGGCGCATTGCCTGCCCCCTCCACCGACTTCGGCACCGGCGGGACCGCCGCGGCCGGGCGGAACGCCAACATGCGCAGCACGGCCATCTCGAAGCCCGCGCGCGGGCTCGGCGCCATCGGCAGGTCACGACGGCCGTTCAAGGCCATCTGGTACCAGAGCTGCACCACTTCCGGGCGCAGGCGCTCGGCGAATGCGGCGGCGTCCAGGCCTTCGGCAACGGCCGCACCCGGTACCAGCTGCTGCACCTGGATGCGGTGCAGGCCTTCGGCCAGCGCTTCCAGCACGCCACTCCAGTCCGGCGAGAATTCGGCCAGCGCGGCCACCACCTGCAGCAGGCGCGGGCCATCGCCGTCAGCCAGCGCATCGAGCATCGCCGCCACCTGGGTGCGGTCGACCGTGCCCAGCATGGTACGCACCACGTCCTCGCGCAGCGCGCCGCCGGCATAGGCAATCGCCTGGTCCAGCAGCGACAGGCCATCCCGCAGGCTGCCATCAGCGGCCTTGGCCAGCTGCACGATGGCACTGCCGTCGGCCTCGATCTCCTCGGCCGCCAGGATGCGGGTCATCTGGCCCTGGATCTGGTCCTCGTCCAGGCGCTTGAGGTTGAACTGCAGGCAGCGGCTGAGCACGGTGACCGGCAGCTTCTGCGGATCGGTGGTGGCCAGCAGGAACTTCACGTGCTCCGGCGGCTCTTCCAGCGTCTTCAGCAGCGCATTGAACGCCGCCTTGGACAGCATGTGCACTTCGTCGATCAGGTAGACCTTGTACTTGCCACGCGAAGGCATGTACTGCGCGTTCTCGATCACCTCGCGCACGTCGTCCACGCCGGTGTTGGACGCGGCGTCGATTTCCAGCAGGTCGATGTAGCGGCCGGCGTCGATATCCAGGCAGGCTGCACACTGGCCGCAGGGATCGGCACTGGTGCCCTGTTCGCAGTTCAGCGACTTGGCGAAGATGCGCGCGATGGTGGTCTTGCCCACGCCGCGGGTGCCGGTGAACAGGAACGCATGGTGGACCCGGCCGCTGTCCAGTGCGTTGCTGAGCGCACGGACCACGTGTTCCTGGCCCACCAGCTCGGCAAAACGCTTTGGACGCCACTTGCGGGCAAGGACGAGATAGGACATCAGGCCACCGTTTTCCATCGGATGTTCCATTGTGCCATGCCTGTCCAGCCCCCTCGCCTCCGGCACATCTTTCGCGGGTTCCTGGCCGGGGTGCTTGTGAAGTGCCGCGCAGCCCGCTAGAATCTGCGCCCCTGCTGAGGCGTTTGCCGATGGCAGGTATCCGGAGAGGTGTCCGAGTGGTTGAAGGAGCACGCCTGGAAAGTGTGTAAGCGTCTAAACCGCGCTTCGGGGGTTCGAATCCCCCTCTCTCCGCCAGATTACGCAAACCCCTGTTTACGCAGGGGTTTTTGCTTTTCTGGGGTGATCTTCGGCGGGACACAAATCGGGACACATCTCTCTCGATGCGCATCCCACACCACCTCGTTCGCGCGCCCTCAGGGCTCTGGTCTTTCCGGCAACGGGTCCCCACCGATCTCCAGGCCATCGTTGGCCGGCGCATCTTCAAGCGCACCCTGCGCACGTCCGAGCTGGCCGTGGCCCAGTTGCGCGCCCTGCAACTGGCGGCGCGCTATGCTCAAGCCTTCGACGTGTTGAGGGAGCAACGCATGGGAATCAAGGAAGAGGACATCGACGCGCTACTCAGGCGCCTGACCGATGGCGACCCGCTACAGCAGTTGATCTTGAACCGGACCAAGACAGCAGACGGGACGGTGACCGAGCACTGGCAAATCGACACGCCAGACGATGTCAGGCTCTATCAGCAGATGATGGAGCTCTCTGCCTCTCAGCCCAGTGAGCTGAGCGAGTTGATCCGTGAGGGCGTGCCGCCCATGCCCGTGGCCCGTCGCGTGACCAAGCCTGCCGTGGAGACCATCACCTTGGGCAAGGCCCGCGACGGGTGGCTGGCCAGCATCCAGCCCGGCTGCCTGCCCAAGACCTACACCATCAAGAAGACCGCCATCGAGGCGTTGGTGTCCTTCTTGGGCGACAAGAGCAAGCTGCACTCACTGACCAGGTCCGACTTGGCCCGCTGGTATCAGTTCATGCGAGATGGCGGCGCAGCCACCCCCACCCTGACCAATAAACAGTCCTATATCGGGGGCAAGGGCGGGTTTTTCGAGTGGGCCATGGCCTCCGGCCACTATCCCAAGGGCGACAACCCGGCCGCAGGCCATGTCACCTACTCCACCCGCGAGAAGCGGGCTAGGAAGCGGTTCGGCTTTAAGGCCTATGACAGTCATCAGGTCCAAGCGCTGTTCGCACCGGCCGCGTTCGAAGAGCTGGCCCTGTCCGCCCGTTGGGCCTCGTTGCTGGGTCTCTACACGGGTGCCCGGGCATCAGAGGTCGGCCAGCTCTTGGTCGAGGATGTCTTGACGGTGGACGGACTGCCCTGCATTAGGATTTCTGACGAGGGGGAGCACCAGAAGGTCAAGACCGAAGTCAGCCTGCGCACGATCCCCGTGCATCCCGACCTCATTGAGCTGGGCTTCTTGGACTGGGTGGGCACCCTTCGAGCCCAGAAGGCACCACGGCTCTTCCCCGCCGCCAAGGCGAACGCCAAAAACGGCGCGGGCAACTGGATCACCAAGGCATTCGGCCGACACCTGGAGCAGGTCGGGGCAAACTGGCCGGAAGCCAAGCGTGGCTTCCACTCCCTCCGAAAAACGCTGATTCAGGAGCTCCAAGGCGCTGGCGTGGTCTCCGAGCTCCGGGCCCAACTGGTGGGCCATGAGCTGGACGACGAGCACCATGCCACCTACAGCCGGACCTTCACGGTCCGGGAAAAGCTGAAAGGCCTTAAAGGCGTCTCGCCGGGGCTGGCTGTGCTTTCTTACGAGCTCAACCTGCCTGCGCTTCGCGCCCTCTTGACCGTGGAGCCCAGCTCCGACAAGCAAAGGAAAGCTGGTTGATGAGCATCGTTCCACACGAATCACGCGTCGCGGTTCTTCTGGATTGCGACAACGTCAATCCGGAGATTGTGGATCACGCCCTTCTCATGGCCGCGCAGTTCGGACGGGTTGTCGTTCGGAGGGGTTACGGCAACCACGCCACGCTGGCTAAGCGCTGGCAGGAGACTTTGGTCCGACAGGCCTTCACTCCATGCCTCCAGTATCAATACGCGGCGGGCAAAAACACAGCTGACATGGCGTTGGCTTTGGACGCTCTGGAGGCAATGTTTGACCAACGAGCGGACACCTTTTGCCTAGTGACCAGCGACTCTGACTTTGCCTACCTTTGTCGCAAGCTCCGAGAGCGAGGAGCCACCGTCTGCATCGTTGGTGAAGCCAAGACACCAGAGGCATTGCGCAACGCCTGCGACCAGTTTTTCGAGTGGCAACCAGCAGAGTCGAATGCATCCTGCGAGGAATCACCTGCCCCGCCCCCCAAGGACTCCCACGGCAAAGTGGAGGCACCCAAGCCGCTTCCCAAACGCCGCCCTCGCTTTCTTGTCGACGCGGTCTCCTTGCTAGCCGATGGGACCACGGACGGGGAAGTAGTGCTAGGAACGCTTGGCCACTATCTGAAACGGACTGACCCATCTTTCTCCCCGAACGCCTATGGCCACTCCGGGCTCCTGAACATGATCAAGACGTATGACCTCCTGACAGCCTCACAAGCATCCGGCGGACACTGGCTTGTTAAGCTGGCACCGCAAATCGAATCGGCCGATGTGTGACTGCTTTTGCTGGTCGGCTTTCGACTCCTAGGCATTGGAAAGCAACTTCAAGATCTGTGAACCAGCGCAGATTCCTCCCCTTGCCAATCTTCCAGCCAGTGCTTCGATGTGAATACTTTTCACATCTGGAACCTCAGAAATCCTATGCCCGCAAATGTTGAGCTCCGTATCGCCAGCCGCCTGCTCCCGACCCTAATAGCCCAGAGCGACACGCGCGACGTCAATGCCAGAGAAATCGACGTTCAACACGCCATTGATGTCGCCGCGCTGCTCATGCGAAGGTTCGCTGGCTCACCCCACGGCCAGGCCCAGCAAGCCTACACATCCAGCCCGACCTGTCGACCATCTCCACGAGCCTCGACGGTTGACCGCGAACAGTTACCACCCACCTTCCCCTCGCAGGAAGACTGGCGGAAGGCTCGCGGTCTCCAGCCAGTTAAGACACAACAGCATTCGCCGAAGCGCGTGAGCGGTCCATCCCTCCCGTAAAACTCAGGCGGAACGCTCATACGAAGGACCAATACGGAACGCTCCAAGCGATCACCAAAGGGGAAACATGGAACTGTTTTTACATCAGAGCCAGCAGAAAAGTCAGCTTGGCCATCGCTACACCAAGGCATTCCGAGAAGCGGTGGAGTTGTATGTGGTCTCCGCATACCTGACTGAGTGGGACGACGCTTTAAAGATATCGCCCCAATGCAAGCGATTCCGATTCATCGTTGGAAAGGACTTCGGCATTACGCGAAAAGATGCCTGTCGGAAGGTCCTGAGGTGGCTAGCTCCATCGAGAAAGGCCGAGTTCCTGGTTGCCGATGGAATCCGCGGCTTTCATCCCAAGTCAGTCATTTGGAAGGACCTGAGCGGTGACGCGTTCATGATCATCGGTTCTTCAAACCTAAGCAAAGCAGCCTTCAACAGCAATGTGGAAGCGAACATCCTCGTATCGATTTCCGCCAGTGAGTTCAATGATGTCAGAGCTTGGATAGACTGGATCGAGGAATCATCCATCCCTGTTTCAGAGGACTGGCTGGAGCTCTACACGGAAGCAGTCCGTCCGCCCAAAATCGGCAACGATGAGAACAAGGCATCCTTCGCCGACGAGGCCCCCACCGTAGCCTTCAAGCTTCCTTGGCCCGCGAACGCTGAGGAGCGTGTCCAGGAACGCCAGAAACAGATGAAGGCCTTTGAGAAGCACAAAAAAGGACTCATGGCCCTTTTCAGGCGAACTGCGAAAGGCGAGATAAAGAACAACGAGTTTTATGAACTGCTGCCAAGCCACTGGAGCTTTGAGCTTGGCAATCGATTGCAAGGAAGAGGATGGGAGAGACTGGGGATGGCGGCAGATTTTAAGGAGATAGCCCAAGCTTTCATCGCCATTGAAGATGCCTCCAAGCGAGACCGTGATGATGTCGTCAGGCGAGAGATAGACCGCCTTCATGATCGCGCCAATCCAGCACGCCGAGCTTTCCTGTCGGAAATGCTCTGCCTTCGATTCCCTAACTCTTACCCCGTCCTCAACAATCCGGTTCGTGCCTTCTTGGTCAAGCATCAACTCAGCGCTCCGCGTGGATCCAGCGAAGGCTCGAAATACATCGATCTCGCGAAGAAGCTTCGGACGGCCCTCCGCGCAAACCCTGGCTACATCGCGAAAAATCTGGCCGAACTTGATCTGCTGATCTGGGACTCATCGGAATACAACCCGCAGGGGTGACTCGCACGCGGCACCATCAGCCCTTACCGAGCTAGTGCATTAGCCGGAAAACGTCTCCGGACGCAGTCATGACAACCAGTCCCGCATTCGCGGGGCTCTTTCGTTCAATGGAGGGTGGGCGGCCGTGGCTTCAAAACTGGCGCGGAGGAGTTCCCTGCAGCCGACGAAATGGCCTGCCGTTCAAGAGCGAACTGGGACGGCGAAGGGAGGGCCTCCAGCTCGACCGCCTTGCGGAGGATGTCCGCATCTACCTCTGCCAGCGCCTCAGCCGACCCGCGCAACCGCGCCTTCTCGAGCTCCTTGGTCCGCTGCTCCAGCGCAGACAGGCGGCGCTCCCGGCGCTGCGTCCATTCGGGCCGCGAATAGCCGTTGGTTCCCATGGGATAGTCGGTGTTGAAGCGCTCCCATTCGTGCTGAGCTAGGTGACGTAGGCGTTCAGCCCTGCCCAGCGACACCAATCGCAAGGCGCGCCCCAGGATCGCCGCTCGCAGTGCCCGGACCTGAAGAACCGCTTTGGTGATCCACTGCCGCAAGAGGACCGTCTCCCCAGCCTTTGCCAGTTCGGCTTGAGCCCATTCGAGACCAGCACGGATGCGCTGGGTCGACAGGTCTGCCCTAGCGCGCGCGATGTCCCGCAGGTCGCGCAAGGCATCACTCACACGCTCGACGAGACTGACCGGGCGCTGCCCTTCGGTCGCTTCGTGCTGGAGGGCCACGACCTGAGACAGCCGCATCCCGGACACGCCTCGAATCTCGAGTCCAGGAGCCAAGCCCTGCATGGAGGACGGCCGGCCACCTTGGCCATGACCGACCGACGCAGGCATGGGAACTGCCCTGCCCTCGCGCCCAGCTTGGAGGGTGAGATGGTCCAGATGTTCGACGTTGCCGACCTCTATGACGTCGTTCTCCGCTACCAGCCGGCTGTCCATGCCCTTTCTGGACAGCGCAGTTGCTGCCTTTCCAAGGTGTCTCGTGGGCTCTCTAGATAGGGCTACGGCTCGGAGTTCGTCACCCCGGTCCGACGCCGCCCGAGCCTGCTCTGCCAGACTCCGATGATCGATTGTGACCGTCAGGCCAGCCGCTTCAAGGTGTGCGTTGGTCGTTTCAGCAACCATCTCCCGGACCCACTGGACTTGTACTTTTCCCGACACGCCCCCATCGAGCTCGCGCGTTTTCTCGCCAAACCCATCCGGCCCAATGCGTCTGGTGCTGGCAAGCAGGTGCACGTGATGATTAAGCCCGTCCGGGGTCCCAGGGGAGTGAATGCTAGCTTGGATGGCGAACTGGTAGCGATCCACCAAGGCCTCGGCGATGGAAAACGCCAGGTGTGCGCGCTGTTCTTCCGAAAGCTCATGGGGCAACGACAGCTCGAACTCGCGAGCCACCGTAGCGTCCTTACGACGCTCAGCGGCCTCCGCGACGGCCCAGAGCTCGCCGGGCACCAGTGCCCAGTCGGGCGCATCTGGGGGTGCGAGGCAGAAGGTCTCGACAACGCCGCTCCGACGGCGGTAGTCGTGCTGCTGCCCGGTGATGACATCGGACAGCAGCAAGCCACCTCGATAGGCGGCTGCGGCGACGGCGGATTGGCCTTTGGCTCGGCTGAACGTCTTGACCGCCGCGTGGAAGATAGCCATGGAAACTCCTAAGAAATAGAAGTCTTTATGGCTCAACTTTTGCCTTTGGCAAGCCTCGCAGAGGCTTGGGGTTCCAGGGGCGCAGCCCTTGGCGCACGCATCCGTCAGGATGCCTAAGTGCGCTCTTGCCTTTCATCCTCCATACTGTCCACCAATCTAAGAAATAGGAAAGCTAAGGATGAGCGACAAACCGACTGATGACAAAGAAGCAGAAGATGACAAAAAAGCGGCAGCCATTGAAGTGATTACGCGCGCCGCTGAAGCAGGCGACCCGTTCGACTCAAAGGATCCTGATCGCAAAATGGAACCGGATCTTCGATCACTCCCATCCATACGTTCCATTCAAGATGCCGCAAATGAACTTGGGGAACCAGATCCAACCAGCGGAATCCAACAAGGAAAAAATGGGGATTACAACATCACCACAGATAGCGCAAGGGAAACCGGCAAGGCGTGTCGAGAAATACTTACTCGCCGCGAAAACAAGAATACAAGGCGCAAGATAGGATCTGCCTTAGCCGGGATGTCACAAACGCCGAAGATTTCCCCGAAGAAGAAGATGTTCGTTACAAACCTCCCAGGGATCTCCGACTAACGAGCTTAAGGACTGCGACTCCAACTCAACGCCAACTGACTAGGCTGGCGCTGCCGGGCTCCCTAGACGTTCAAAAGCCTTTTTATAGGGCCACGCCGCGCTTGGCGGCGAACTGCATCGCAGGGGTCAGCATGGAGAGGTCGAACTCATCCATGTGACCTTTAAGGTATTGCGCCGTTGCTTCGCGGACACACGGATCCGGCTGCACTGCCTTGAATCGAGCGCGGCTATCGAAGGCGTAGCCATCAAAGTCGGCTTCGTAAAAACGGCAGTGGCGAGAGCCGTTCGACGCCAGAAGATCGAATACGACATTGCCAAATACTTGGCGTCGCCGCAGCTCTTCAGCCACGTCTTCCAAGTTCTCCTGCGGCAAGCTCTGCCCTGTCGCCATGACGACGACCGAGAAGGCTTCCGATGAAGAACTTATGACGACAAACTTTCGCATACCTTGCCTTTTGAACGGCTGATTCGTTGATGGCCACTCTCTACAAGCGAAAACACCTCATCCACAATGGCGACTGCCTCTTCACGCGTCTTTAGCATTCGCGTGGTGTCCACGTTGCCGTCCATGTGGAAGAGACGGTGCCGAAGGTTATGCCACAGCTGGTAACCTTCGACAAGAGTTTGCTGAACTTCTAGTGAGCAGGTCGCCTGATAGGTAGACAGGACTCTCGGCGTGGGTGCTTCCAAATCAAAATAATCACCTAGCTTTTCCCTAACATTTAGCGCGATACCGCCCTCTTCGCCCAGAAGCTGGAAGCAGTAGCCCTCAAGTCCTCGCAACGCGGGGTAGGCGACCGCAGAATAATCTTCCAGGGCAATGCCCACCTGCGTGAGCGCCAGCGAGGATGAAAACTGGATACGGACGGCGTCACGAAGGTAATCGTGAACGATAGGAATCTTAACCTCGAGGTTCTGCTTGATCTGCTCGACCGACAAAGGGACAGAGTAAATGTCCTTTTGGTGAGCAAGGATCTTGTCCACAGGAAGCATGGTTTGCACTGCATCCAATGCCCACCCGGCGACCTTTCCATGCACGCCTTGCATGTGGAACGTGCCATTCTTGTAGTGCTTGAAAGTCAGTCGCTCGCCATTTGTGCCAACCACACGAATCAGCCTGTAGTTGGCTGTCGTCTCGTCGCCGTTGATTTCCACGCCCTGCTCAAGCAGGTAATCCAAAACAAAGGCAACCTTCTCATCCTCGAAACGAGGGAGACTCGCATTGAGAGGGGAAGGAGAACCATACCCGCACCGATCCTTGATGGCATCCCCAAGAACCTCAAAGGTCGCCGCATCAAACCCCGACGAGTTGCCGATGGTGAACTTTCCGCCGTTATTGGCGAAGATCTGGACCAAGAAACGCTTCCCATTTAGCTCTCCGCTATGGTGAGTCAGTCGCCCTTCCTTCACGACCCGCTCGGCCAAATCAGTCGCGCCAGCATCCACCAGAGCGGATTGCACTTTTGCGCAATCGAGAAAAATGTCCTTGAACCGCTTCTCCGCCACTGCCGCCCCCTGATCGTCCTTAACACTAGATGATAACAGATCTGTGAGGCATGGATAGGAACACAAGCCGCCGTCCGGCGTTGACCTGGATGATCCGACATGAACTAGCTAACAAAACAGAATCGTCATTTATATTTCATTCATGTTCAAAAAATGAACTGTTAGCTTACTTCAGTTAAACAGTACGGTAATGACTCCGAAAACGGTCCGCCCCGCCGAACGCAAGCCATTGATAAATATGAAACTTCAGGTGCATTTTCGCGCGGTACGATTGGCTAGGCCGACGTGCAAAACGGCACCTTTCAGGCGATGCCTAAGGCCGTGAACAAAACCCCGATTATTCGTTGACGATTTTTAGGCCCGCAGTATCTGTACTTCCATCCTTCAGATGGAAGCAACGCAGTGACCTCCCCCACCTCGAAACACCTCAACTCCTACTTGGCCGACCCAACTGGCACGCTCAAGCTGACAGACGTTCGCATTGGCCGCGTCCGCATCGGCGAAATGATTGTCACCGGCCGAGAAGCAGCCATCCATGCTCAAGAGATCATCAACGACGCCTGTGAGCGGACCCGTCGAGCGAACCTTGGAAAGAATGGCACGCGCTACCCCGAGCCGCTCCCCGTGGCCGCCCCTGCTCGATTGCTGTCTATCGAGATCCGGGACTACCTGGCTGACCGCGAGCGCATGGGCCTGACACGCAACACCATCGAGTCCACGGCGCGGACATTGAAACTGCTCCAGATGGCCTGCGGGGACATTCCTGTTTCTCGAATCGACCATACCCACATCTACAGGTTGTGGGACCTTCTGCGATGGGCTCCGCCGCTACTACTGTCGGACACCATGTATCGAGATTGGACGTTCGAGCAGGCGGTAGCGCGAGGCAAGAAGTTGTGCGTCGATCCGCCTGCTCCCGCCACAGCTGAAAAGCACCGCAGGTTCTTGGTTACGTTCTTCGGGCGGTTGGAAGAAGCAAAGGCCATCATCGCCTCGCCCATGCGCGTCTTCGCGGAGGTCAAGAAAGACCTGGCTATTGACCCCAACAAAGCCGAGAGGCTGTTTGATGAGCAGGATTTGCAGCGCATCTTCGCCCCTCAGACCTTCATCCCTTGGGCAATGAAATCCCCGCATCGTTGGTGGGTGCCCATGATTGGCTTATATACCGGCGCACGTATCAATGAAGTGGCTCAGCTCAAGTTGCACGACATCGTTCAGGAGAGCGGCGTATGGTGCATCCGCATCCAAAAGACCATCGACAGCGACCTTGGCCATAAAGACCGGAATCGAAGCCGCCAAAGCCTAAAAGGCAAAGCAGCCGTCCGAACGCTCCCCATTCCCCAACCGCTGCTCGATGCTGGTTTCCTGGCGTTCGTGGAGGACATCCGCGCTTGTGGCCATCCTCGCCTCTTCCCCCACCTATCTGCCGGGGTGCGACGCGACAATGGCGACACCAATGCCCGTTACAGCCAAGGCGTCCTCAACCAGTTCAGCCGATACATGAAGGATCTCGACTTTCCTAAAGGCGTCGGGTTCCACGCTTTCCGGCATACCCTTGCCACCGAGCTGCATCACATGGGGGTGGCCGATGAGGACATTGCCCTGGTCACCGGCCACTCCATCAGCAAGCGGGTCCCTGTGCTGCACGAGGCCTATTTCCACAAGAAGCCCGCGTTGGCACGAACAAAGCAGATCGCAGTCCTGGAGAGGTATCGCCCTGACGTGGTGCTGCCGGTCTACCAAGCGGGCCAGTTCAAGGGGGCCTTGTCCGACCCTCGCAAGTTCTATCCTTGAGAAAATCGACCACCTAGAACTGCGGTCGTCGACCAAGGGGAGGGACGGGAGGGACGGCGTTATGAATGTCTCGAACCAACGCCTGGAAGTTGGTGTTGTATCCCGGCCCATCACTGAGATCTACGAACATCCTTCCCCTAAGATTTACAGGGGTGTTCCCGGCATCTCGCTGATCTTTGATGACTGGGATGAATCTCATAGACAAGGGATCGCTGGCAAGCTGTGCGGCGGTCACTAGATGCTCATACCCAACCCCACCCAAGCGCTGGTTTGCGCGGTTCATGTAGTTTTCGGTGCAGACCACGATCACCCGATCACAGGCAGCTGCCTGTTCCATGAAATGGGGCAGGTCCTGTCCGAACCGAAGGTGTGTTCGGTCCGAGATTGCGTCGACACCGTTCGCCCGCAAATCAATCACGAGCCTACGGACCCACTCCAGATGCTCAGGGGAATCCCAAGAATAGGAAACGAAGACCTTAGGGGGCAGAGATGGGTCATCCTGCAAGATGCCGTTTCGGACCAGGACATCTAGCAGATCAACGTCCTTCACCGCCCAGTGAGTGCGGGTGTGTTCCCAGTTTCGCTCCGAGATATCCAGCTGGCCAAACATCTCCTTTAGGCGTTCAGCTGGGATAGGGCCTATTCTCGCGTCAATGGACCAAGTGATCCGCACACCCCCGTAACGAACTTGGATGTCCTCGATCCGACCGACCTGCGAGGAAGGTCCAACGTCACGTCCTCGATCTTCATAGGCAAACAGAGTAGGAAGCCCCTTAAGGGCGGCAATAGTATCCGCATTCAAGGTAGCAAAACGCTCTGCTAGCGGCGGAACAGTGTGCTCAAGGTAACGCGGCAGCTCAAGGATGAACTCGTCCTCATCCCAAGTCCCCTCCCGATACACCATCAACAAGTTATACATACGCCCTCCATACTGACTGAGTTAGCCACGACAGATGACCAGGCCTTTCCGACTGGAGGAGCCCCTACATTGAGTTGCGGCGATGAGGATCAATGTGCCGACATCTCTCGAATGGCTTGGAAACCACGAATCACCTCAGATGTCTGCTCATATTCTTCGGCGGAGAGCAGCGAATACTTCGAGTCCAACACCAATGGCTCACAACCGAAATCAACCTCTGCATCGTCGACCAGCAACAGGATGAGCTGAGATCCAATCGGCCGTTCGTCTCTGATGAAGTGAAGAAGATTCAGGTGATTGATGTCATCCTGATCCTGCTGTTTGGGCGAATCCAGCACAATCGGACATCTCACAGCATCCTCCGCATCCCAGATGAGATGAAGGATTGCATAAACGTAAGCGAGGATGGCGCGGGGCCGGTCACTTCCGGTCTCTTGAATCTTGAGCATCAGCGACTTAAGAAAGTCTTCTTGAAACATGACGCTGAGCTTCCCGGCAAAGCCAGTCAACAACCGAGCATACGTCTCGAGGATCTCCTTCTTTCGCTCTGTTGAGCGCGCATTTTTTAGCCGCTCCGCCGCCTGCTTAATCCGATAGTCCAGAGTGGCGATCTCCTGAACAAGATCAGCAACCTGATCGTCCAGCTGTGAGGAGAATCGCTTCTGTCCTGCTCGCTCAAGTAAACGTGCAAACGTGACCTGCCCCCGTCTGCGAGTGAGAAGCTCATTGAACCTTTGCTCGTCCTCGGTGGCGTCTTTGAGGCGCTGACGACTGATGGCGATCTCACCAGATACAATCGCCTGAGCATTCATCACCTCAACTAAGACATCGTCTGTCCGACTTTCATCTTGCGCCAACGCAAACCGTTCACCAAACGAGTTCTCGTGAAGCTGACCACAGGTCGGGCACTCTAAGTCTTCACCCTCATGCTTTACAGCGAACATGTAGTCCGCATGCAACTCCCTGCGAACGCGATCGAGAATCTCTCGCTGAGCCTCCAGTTGTAGTCGGCGCTGGGTCAAGCCTGAGAGCTTTGCTCGCTCTTCCTCACGGACCTCCACCAGCTGTTGGAGCATGCCCACCACGCGCTCAATCTCCTCGGAAAAGACTTCCGGATCGATTTCTACGTCGATGTCTTCAGCAACCGTGTTCTTGGCTCGTTTCTGAAGCGAGCGCAATCCATCCAACTGCTTAGCCGGCTCAACTTTGGCAGCCGTTGCTGTCGCCTGGAGCTCTAAGGCATCGAAATACTCAGCGCCTGTCACGCCTACATGAAAGTTAACAACGTCTTCTCGCCAGCGAGCGAACTGCTCCAGACGAGCAAAGGAAGTCCAAGGACTGCTCCATCCAGCGTCTTGGTCCACATAGAAAGGGATAAACAGGTAGGCCGGCGGCGGAACAACCACCTTCTCGGCCCGATTTTTCAGCCGAAGCTTGGCACCCAGCAACTCATAGAGAGCCGGCGCGAGCCCTTCAGTGACACTGGTGTAGCAACCTCTGACGCGCTCTGATTCGATCAATGTGAAGGTTTTTCCCTCCTTCAACATGACGTAGGAATCGCCGTCTACAGTGAACTCCAGCGCCGATATGACGCTCGCACCTTTCCAATCCGGATGGATCTCTGCCGCTTCTGCGCCCAGCGTCCCATATATGGACTTGGCTAACGATGACTTGCCTACGTCATTTAGGCCCTTGATCACCGTCACGTCGGGGTGGAACTCGACCGACCTTGCTTTTCGTTCCCGATGGGATACGAGATGAAGCCTTTGAAAGACTAAGTTTTTCATGAGTCCTGGTCCTTAGACTGCGCACCAGCATCCGGAAGTTATTGGGAGTGGTTTTCATAGAAAGTCATCATTACGACAATGAGTTCCTGCTCCGGGGAAAGCGCAGCAGCGCCGTATCCAGAGTCGCTTCGAGCGATCGCCACGGCAGCGTTCGCCATGTCAAACAGCGTTGCACTATTGGCCATGACGCTCTCACCCGCTGCGACGAGGATTTGCCTGTCTCGGCGAAACGCTCCATCCAACGGGCTCTGCATCCTTGAGAAGTAGTCCGGATAGGCTTCCCGGAGCTTGACCCGAACGGGAAATGGCACGTTGTCTTTGTGTAGCTCTGCGAGGACATTTGCCCAAGCACCAGCGGCTGGTGCTACAGATCGTGCGCTGTCAAGCATCAGGTTAAAGGACGCCCGGTCGATCCCTTTTGCACTGCAAACCTCGGAAATGGTCCCGGACGGCCTTTTAGCTACAGTCCGTCTACGCAACTCGTCAAACAGCGTTCTGTAGAAAGCCTTGGGCCGAATGTGAGCGCCTTTGACGTGCTGATCTAAGAAGTTGGTCACCAAGCCGACAGCGGTTTCGTTGTGTGTATCCAGATGAATCTGGGCAATGGAAACCGTTAGCTGCTCCCGGAGAGGCTCCTCAAAGTCCTCGCCCAGTTCGTCCGCCAAGCAGGTCCTCATAGCCTCCCACTCTGTAGGCTTCAACACCTCAAAGAGTCGCTCACCAGATGGCTCAGAGGCCTTTTCGGTGACAGGGAAGCCGTAGCCGCTTCCCACGTTGGTCACGAACTGGAAAGTGACTTGCTCCTGCTTTAGCTGAGCAGCCTTGGCGCACAATCGCCCAAGGATGGAAGGTAGAGCGTCGCCACTCTTACCCTTCTTCCGATTCGTCAGCCTCTTCAGCGTCCAAGCCTTTTTTTCGCTGGTCTTGATCTGATAGAACGCGGCGCGTGATGGCTGGTCTGGACAATCCAGGACAGCGATGTCCTCATGCAACTCGCAAAGGAGCACGTAGTTCCCTGATCCCTGGTGCAGGGTCAGCAACCGAGCCAAAGCCCAGTTCTTTTGGTAATCGAAGCGATCCGCAGAGATAGCGCCGCCTTCCTCTGCCAATTGAGCCGTGGACAGAAAGTCAGCGATGACGGTCGAACTC
Source organism: Stenotrophomonas sp. YJH_SMC_58 (assembly GCF_059369635.1). Taxonomy (NCBI): domain Bacteria; kingdom Pseudomonadati; phylum Pseudomonadota; class Gammaproteobacteria; order Lysobacterales; family Lysobacteraceae; genus Stenotrophomonas; species Stenotrophomonas sp. YJH_SMC_58. Next base: position 117,421 of record NZ_JCAFSW010000009.1, on the reverse strand, counting down.
ATTTCCCGAGGCCCCTTCCGTCGGATCTCCTTGCCCGACGCCTTGCCGCGATTAGAGGGATGTTTGTGACCCAAGTCAACATTGGGCCTACACACTCAGCATAATCAATGAGTTGCCTGCCGGGCTGGTGTTTCCCCACGGCTCGGCTAACGCCCCCTCCAAACGTCCAAAGCGACCACCTAAGAAAAACATTTGGGGTGCCACTTCCCTGTGGCAGGCGCAGTCACTTCTTCTTGGGTTTCGGGGGCGGCGTTTTGATCGTCTCAACCACCGAGCCCTTCTTGTCACGTTCCGCTTCCTTTACGGGCTTGAATCTCCCTGAACCCGCATCGCGTCCGATCTTCTTCGTTGCCATCTGGAGCTCTCCTTATAGAAGGAAACCAACGACAGTCACCGTTTGAGCTTTTTCAGCAACCAAAGCGCCGCATCCGCGCGCTCTTCCGGCGAAAGCTCTTCCAACGCCAGAATAACGTCGGCCATGTGGTCATCTCTCGCGACCAAGTAGGCCATTGGCACGCCCAGCACTTCGGCCAAACGCGCGAGCCCGTCCAGGTCAATCCCACTGACCTCGGTCTCATACCGGTTGACCCGGCTGCTCGCCAGCTTCTTATCGAGCCCCATCAGAACCCCCAGCGCTCGCTGGCTGGCGATGCCGCGCAGTTCCCGGGCCTGTTTGAGGCGGGCGGCGAACAATGAACGGGGGGAAGCCTTGGACACGTGAACGAATGTTGAAAACTTGGGTGGACAGCATGACGTGGTCCCTCAATGCATGGCAGACTCTTCATGAAATGTAGCACCCTCCCGACCAACCACAGGGGTTTTCATGAAGAAGAACCAGACAAGGATGGCCGCCGCCCTGGTGGCCACGCTGCTGTTGAGTGCACATGTCGTTTCCGCCCAGGAAGCCAGCCAGTCCAACCCGGAGTCAGGAAAGCCGGGCTTTTTCCGCCAGCTTGGGACCAGCCTGAAGAATGCGGGCCAAGAAATGATGGGGGGGAAGCCCGCCGGGGCCACCACCCAAGCCTCTGGCAACCAGCCGATCTACGCCCCGGTCAGCGGTGCAGGGAAGCTGCCCGGGCTCTTCAAATCCGATAACCACCAGCTTGCCCAGCAAGGCCGACTGGACTGGCCCCGGGTCGCCCTGACATTCCAGGAGTGGGGAACGTCCCTGCGCTGCTGGACCGTCGAGGCCCGCATCTGGACAAGCCCCTCCGCGTCGACCACAGAGGTCTTCCAGACCTGCGCCAATGCAGCCCTGACGGAGACCGACGACCTGGGCGACATCGCCGAGCTCAACACGGCGGCACTTTGGAAAGGGCGCGACAGCCTGACTGGGATTCGAGTGCCGGCAGGCAAACCGAACACCGGGGCTAGTCGGTCCAGCGGCCCCAATCCGCCGAGCCAGCCGTTCGTCCTCAACGTGAGCCGTCCAGGTGTGTCCGACCGGGCTGTCGACGTAGCCCTTCGCGTGGCCTGGGTAAGCGGCTTCATCCAAACATCGGATCTGCACCCGGGAGCCAGCGGTCTGCTGACGCCCTTCAAAGATTCGAGGATGTGGCTCGCTGGGTTCAAGCCGGAAGGCAATCGAGACCGGTAAGCCCTCTCCTTCTCTACCCGTCCGGGGCGGCCCACCGCCGCCCCTCATCACTCCCAAGGAATGATTATGAAAGCACCGAAGCTTGCCTTCGCCGGCTTGGCGACCGCTTTTGCATTGACCGCCTGCGGCGGCCCGCCTTCCAACGCGGACGCCCAGAAAGCGCTGGTCACCCTGCTCGAGCAGAGCGGAGCCGGGCAGATCTCCGATGTCCCCGAGTTCCAAATCAACGGGTGCGTTGAAGCGAAAGACACCGCCGGATACCGCTGCGACACCAGCGGCAAGGTGGCTATCGACATTGGCGGCCGCCGAGTTCCGGTTCCTATCGGCAAGAACCTGCGCTACGTCAAAGAGGATGGGACTTGGAGGGCCTACGCCAAATGAGCGTCCCTCCCCCTCTTCTTGACCAGTCGCCCCCTGCCCGGCGCAAGTTGATGCCCCCCAGGGACCGGTTCTTCTGGTGGTATTCGGGAACCTTGCTCTTCCTCGGACCTTTTGGGTTCATTGTTGGGCCGCTTATGGCCCGGCGAGGAACACGGAAGGTAGGACGCCTCTACCCCGCCGAATCTCGAGTGGCTCAGGCTAGGGATAAAGGGTTCGCTTGGTGGCAGTGGTGGGCCATGACCGTGCTGACGCTGATGGGCGCACTGGGGGCCTTCGCTGTCCTAAGCGGGCTGCCGATGTTCCTGTTCGTGATGTATGCACAGCTGACTCAGTAGCCACCTAGCCGACCATAATCGATAGCTTTACGCCAAACGCGCTGTATGGCCAGAAATAAACACCCAAGCTCGCAATCAGCCTATACGCCACTCACAAAAAAGCCCGGGAAAACCGGGCTTTTTTGTCATCTTACGTTACGCCATCCCTTAAAGCGCAGGGAAGAGATCGTTGAACTCTTCGATGCGAAGCATCCGAATGTCGGTGACAGAGGGCTTAAACCAAGGGAAGGCCGCACTAAGGGCTTGCGCAGCCAGAACACAGCTGACAGCCGTCACAGTAGGACCACCAAAATACACACTGCCTTGCTGCCTGTTGAAACCCTTTGCTACCAAAACGCGACCGATATCGGCATACGCATTCTGGTATGAGGCAACATGGTAGTTAGCCTGAAGCGCTTTTTGGTCCAAATCAAAAGCAATCGCATACATCCTGCTCGCATCCTTAGGCAGAGATTGAGTTAAAGATTCCTTGGCCGCCTCTTCGGCGAGCCGATGTATAACTGGATCATAGCGGCCCATGAGGATCCCCATTTGAGATTACACTTGACATTGTAACAAGATGCTGGCAAGGCGCAAGTAGGTGCAAATATCATAGCTCCAAGCGTTCAGCTGGGCACTAGTAGTCGATCCTCCTCTGTCACCTTGCTAACTGCTAGCATCTCAGGACACAACATAGGACACATGTCCGGTTTGCGATCTGTTGCAGGGTCAAGGGGTTAGGTTCGAGTCGATCCGATCCCCCTCTCTCCGCCAGATAAATGAAGAAGCCGCCCACTGGGCGGCTTTTTTATTTGGCTGGCGGATGGGATGGGTGGTGAGACGCCCCGCCGGGGTTCGACGGTTCTGCAGGAGCAGAACCGGACAGCCGCAGGCTGGTCCCGGGGCGCAACGCGCATCGGGATCGGGTGCAGGGATGCACCCGACAATCCCCCTCTCTCCGCCAGATAAATGAAGAAGCCGCCCACTGGGCGGCTTTTTTATTTGGCTGGCGGGAAGCGCGGCAGATACTACCGAACTGAACAGGCCCTGCCGCCAGGGGCAGGTCCAACGGTCCGCCCGCCGACAGCGCGCGATCCGCTGCGAGTCACCTGCGCCGGAGCAGTCCCCGCACGCAGGCGCCGACGAACGCCAGCCCCAGCAGCATCCACACGACCGTCATTCCCCACAGCGCACCGAACGTGTCCAGGACCGGGTCCAGGCGCGGTTGCGCCGGATCGTACAGCACGCGTACCGGCTGTCCAGGCTCATAGCCGAAGATCATGCCACCCTGCGGGTAAGAGACGCGTTGGCCGGTCGCGGTGGTGAACGCAATCTGCGGATGCGATCCGCCCGCGTTCAGGCGCTCGACCTGGCCATCGACGGCCTGCGCGATCTGCAGGAACTCAAGGCGATGCGTCACTTCGAAGGCGGCCACGGCAAGGATCAACAGCCCCACCGCGCCAAACAGCAGACCGCGCATGACCTGGGCAGTCCGGGAAAGAGAAGGGTCGGGCATCGCTGGGCAGCTCCGTTGCAGGCAGGAAGACGAATGGGGCCGGCGGATCCTGCCGCGCGGTCAGTCCCACGTGTCGAAAGCATAGCCCAGGAGCCGCCGCGCCCCGCTGCATGCCATCGCGGCCGCATGCGCCTCGCCACTGACGCACCCGCCTGGTGCAGGCGCCTGTGTTCCGCACAGTCATTCGAAGTGGGCGAAATCATCCGTGAGAAGATCGACTCCGCTCCATGTACCTTGGAGCACTTCGGCGCCCCTGCGGCCTCGTCGTGCGATACCCCCCTCGAGAAGGACAACGTCTGGACGGTTGAAATGCGCCCGGGCAACGCCAAGGCATTTTCCATGAACCTCCGCCTCTACCGCCCCGCCGATGCCAGCGCCTGCCTGTCGATTTTCGACAGCAACGTGCCCACCTACTTCGCGCCCGAAGAGCGCAGCGACTTTGAGCGCTTCCTGCAAGAACAGGCCATGGACTGTGCATTCCAGGTCATCGAGCGAGATGGCAGCATCGTGGCGTGCGGCGGCCTGTCGCGACGCGGCGACGGCAGTGCCGGTTTCTGCTGGGGCATGGTACAGCGCGCGCTGCACCGGCATGGACTGGGCCGGGAACTGGCGCTGGCACGCCTGCGCCAGGCCGAAGCGGATCCCTCGATCAAGCGCATCACGCTCAGTACCAGCCAGCACACCCAGGGCTTCTATGCTGGCCTGGGCTTCCAGGTGACGCGGATCGTTTCCAATGGCCACGGCGCCGGGATCGATGCCGTGGAGATGGAGCGGAGGGTCTAGCCCTCCGCACCGCCCTGGATCCACGCAGGCGTGGATCCAACGTCGCCCCACTCTCCTCAGAAGCCCACACGCAGGTTGATCTGCCCGCCCACGTCGCGGCGGCCATCGCCGTGCTGGCCCTGCACGAACATCGACAGCTGGCTGTTGCGGCCGAGGCCCACCGCCACGCCCACCTGACTGACCAGCGCATTGCGTGCCATCACCGCGCTGTAGACGTCGAAGGCATTGCCGCCCACCGCGAAGCGGTTGCGGCTGGCCACATCGGTATCACCCGATGCATGCTGCCAGCCCAGGCCAACCGTCAGCTGCGCCGGGAAGCGCTCGCCGCTGCCCACATCCCAACGGCCGCGCACGCCCACGGTGCTGACATTGAGCGTGTCCTTGCCGCCTTCCAGCACCAGCGCAGCCGTGCCGCCCTGCTCCACCGCACGATCGCTGTCGACCCAGTGCCTGGTGAACTGCACATACGGCTGCAGTTGGGTCCTGCCATGGGTCCAGGTCCAGCTGCCCTCCACCTGCGCGATGGTCACATCCGAATCCTGGCGGCTGTACAGGGTCTGGCCCAGCAGCGGCACCTCACGCGTGGTACGCGTGCGGTAGTCACCGCGCGATACGCTGCCACCGACCGCAAAGCCGTTGTTCCACTGGCCCTGCGCATACAGGCCGAACGTGTTGCCGCGCAGGCGGGCCCGCGAGCTGCGATCGTACAGACGCGTATCCAGCTGCTCGTTGCCTGCGGCCGCACCCAGCACCACGTGTTCGCCCAGCTGCCAGTCCACGCCCGCCATCAGTGCATTGCGGTTGGAGCGGATGTCGTCGCCGTTGCCGTCACTGTCCTGGCGGAACACCTTGCCGCTGCCGGCCAGCCAGGCCGAGGCACGCTCGCCACGCACGGTCGGCAGTTCGCTGCCGAGACGCTGGCGGATGCCCTCTTCCAGATAGTTGTCGTACAGCAGCACCGCACGGCTGGCCGCATGTACCTCGCCGGACAACTGGTCGAACGCCGCACGCGCGGTACCCGCGTCATACATCAGCAGCGTGTTGTACAGGCCCAGTGCCGGACCACTCTGCGGCAGGCTGTCCAGCGCTGCAGCGGTGTTGTACTGGTTGCGCGTCTTCGCCGCCGTGGTGAATGCCGCGGTCTGCGCTACGTCGATCTGCAGGTTGGCCGTGTTGGCGGTATAGACCGGGGTGATGGTCAGGAAGGCCGACGGCGAGGTCGCCGAAGCGAACTGCCCGCTGACGCCACCACCCGCGTTGATCACGGTGTACTGCTGGCCCTGCTGGTAGCTGGTGTTCGGCGAGATGGTATTCACCTTGACGATGCTGCCACCCACGTTGGCGCTGCCGCCCACCTGTACCGTATCGCTGCCGGTGGCACCCAGATCGACGCCCAGCGTGCTGCCCGGCGACAACGTCAGGTTACCGCCCACCGTGATCGTGCCGGTGCCATTGCCCGCACCACTGCCGTTGCCCGGGCCATTGCCCGGCGACAGCACGCCGCCGCTGGACACCGTCACGCCGCCACCCGTGCCACCGATGGTCCCGGTACCGGACAGCGTGGTACCGCTGCCGATGGTCCACTGGCCACCGATGTTGCCGGTGACATTCAGGCCACCGCCGGTGACCTGGCCGGTGCCGCTGAAGCCGCCGCTGTTGCCGCCCAGGTTCAGGCCGCCCGGGCCTGCCTGCACGATGCTGCCACCACCGCTGATGGTGCCGCCCAGCGTGGTGGTGCCGCCGGTGTTGATGACCAGGCCACCGTTGTTGGTGATGTTGCCGGTGATCGAGCCGCTGGCGCCGCCATTGCCGACCTGCACGGTGCCGCCGGCATTGATGGTGGTGCCGCCGGTGTAGGTGTTGTTGCCGGTCAGGGTGACCGTTCCGGTGCCGGCCTGGGTCAGGCCACCACTGCCGCTGATGGTGCCTCCGACGGTGGTGTTGCCGCCCACGTTGAACACCAGGCTGCCGTTGTTGCTGACGTTGCCGGCGATCGCGCCGCTGGCGCCGCCATTGCCGACCTGCAACGTGCCGCCGGTGTTGATGGTGGTGCCACCGGTATAGGTGTTGTTGCCGCCCAGGATCAACGTGCCGCTGCCGGCCTGGGTCAGGCCACCGCTGCCGCTGATGGAGCCACCGACCGTGGTATTGCCGGCCACGTTGAACACCAGGTTGCCGTTGTTGGTGACGTTGCCACCGATCGCGCCGGTCGCACCGCCGTTGCCGACCTGCAGCGTGCCGCCTGCATTGATCGTGGTCGGCCCGGTGTAGGTGTTGTTGCCAGTCACGGTCAGAGTGCCGCTGCCGGCCTGGGTCAGGCCGCCGCTGCCGCTGATGGTGCCGCCCAGCTGCGTGTTGCCGGCCACGCTGGAGATCAACGCGCCATTGTTGGTGATGTCTCCAGCGATGGCGCCGGTTACCCCGCCGTTGCCGACCTGCAGCGTACCGCCGGCATTGATCGTGGTGCCACCGGTATAGGTGTTGTTGCCGACCAGGGTCAGCACGCCGCTGCCGGCCTGGGTCAGGCCACCGCTGCCGCTGATGGCGCCACCGACCGTGGTGTTGCCGCCCACGTTGAATACCAGGCTGCCGTTGTTGGCAACGTTGCCGGTGATCGCACCGGTCGCACCGCCATTGCCCACCTGCAGGGTGCCACCGGCATTGACGGTGGTGCCGCCGGTATAGGTGTTGTTGCCGGTCAGCACCAGCACGCCGCTGCCGGCCTGGGTCAGGCCGCCACTACCGCTGATGGTGCCACCGAGCGTGGTGTTGCCGGCCACGTTGGATACCAGCGCACCGTTGTTGGTGATGTCACCGACGATCGCGCCGGTTGCACCGCCGTTGCCGACCTGCAATGTGCCACCGGCATTGATGGTGGTACCGCCGGTGTAGGTGTTGTTGCCGGTCAGCACCAGCGTACCGCTGCCGGCCTGGGTCAGGCTGCCACTGCCGCTGACCACACCGCCCACGGCTGCCGTGGTGCCGAGGTTGTAGACCAGGCTGCCATTGTTGGTGATGTCGCCCAGCACCGAACCGGTGCTGCCACCGTTGCCGATCTGCAGCGTGCTGCCACCGTTGATGGTGGTACCGCCGGTATAGGTGTTGTCGCCGCTCAGGGTCAGCGTACCGGTACCTCCCTGCACCAGGCCGCCGGTGCCACTGAGGACGCCAGCGAACACGGTGCTGGCGTTGTTGCCGCCGGTAGTCAGCGTTGCGCCTCCCAGCGCCACCGTGCTGCCGGCCACGCCGGCCAGGCCACCGATGCTCTGGTTGCCACCGGCACTGATGTCCAGCGTACCGGTGCCGGCCAGGTTCACCGTGCTGGCACCGGACAGGCTGCCGCCGGCTGCTACCGCCAGCGTGCCGCTGTTGATGGTGGTGGTGCCGGTATAGCTGCTGGCACCGCCCAGGGTGACCGTCGCCGCGCCATCCTTCAGCAAGCCACCGGCACCGCTGATCGGTCCGTTCAAGGTCAGCGCGTTGCTGCCGGCCAGAGTCAGCGTGCCGCTGGCCAGCTGCACGGTGTTGGCCAGCGTCAGCGCACTGGTGCCATCCAGGCTGGCGTTGCCGCCTACGGTCAGCGCGCCGATGCCCAGCGAACCGCCGTTGCCCAGCAGCAGGCCACCGGCATTGAGGGTCACGCCGCCCGTGAAGACGTTTACGCCCGTCAAGCCCTGGATGCCAGCACCGTTCTTTACCAGGCCACCGGCTCCTCCGATGGTGCCGGCGAACGTGGTATTGCCCACGCCATTGAGGGTCAGCGTGTTGCCGCCCAGCGCCACTGTCGAACCCGCCACGCCTGCCAGCGAACCGATCGCCTGCGCACCACCTGCGCTGATGTCAAAGGCGGTACCGGCATTGGCCAGGTTCACCGCACCAGTCGCCGCGAGGCTGCCGCCGGCACCGATCGCCAGCGTGCCGGCGTTGATGGTGGTGCCACCGGTGAAGGTGTTGGTGCCGGTCAACGTCTGGGTGCCCGCACCTTCCTTGATCAGGCCACCGGAGCCGGCCACCGAACCACTGAAGGTGCCATTGACAGGGCCTCCGATCGTCAGCGTGTTGGCGCCCAGATTCACTGTACCGCTGCCGATCAGGGTACCGAACTGCTGCGTGCCGCTGCCTGCTGACAGATCGAAGGTCGCCCCCGTGGCCAGGTTGACGGTGCCTGTGGAGGCCAGGCTGGCGCCAGCACCCAGTGCCAGAGTGCCGGCGTTGATGAAAGTACCGCCGGTATAGGTGTTGGCACCATTCAAGGTCAGCGTCGCGGCACCCTCCTTGGTCAGTGAACCGGTACCACTGAGGATGCCGTTGAGGGTGAGGTTGTTGCCGCCGAGGACGGTCAACGCGTTGTTGAGGACGAAGTTGTTGGCAAGGATGGCCGCAGTATTCGAATCGAGCGTGGCAGCGCCTCCGACCGTCACCGTACCGGTACCCAGCGCAGCATTGTTGCCGACCACCAGGCCACCGGCGTTGAGCGCCACGCCACCGCCGAAGGTGTTGGCGCCATTGAGCGTCTGCACGCCCGCGCCGTTCTTGATCAGGCCACCACTGCCGCCGATCACACCGTTGAAGGTGCTGTCCACCGTGCCGCCCAGGGTCAGCGTGCTGCCGCCCAGCGCCACCGTGCTGCCGGCCACGCCGGCCAGCGAACCGATGGCCTGGTTGCCCGCGGAGATGTCGAGCGTACCGGTGCCGGCCAGGTTCACCGCGCCGGTTGCGGCGAGGCTGCCACCGGCACCGATCGCCAGCGTGCCGCTGTTGATGGTGGTACCACCGGTGTAGGTGTTGGCACCGCTCAGGGTTACCGTGGCCGCACCGTCCTTGATCAACCCGCCTGTACCCGAGATCACACCGCCCAGTGCCAGCGACTGGCTGCCGAGCAGATCAAGATTGGCACCCGCTGCCAGGCTGATGTTGTTGGCCAGGCTGGCACCGGTCGATGCATCCAGCGTTGCGTTGCTTCCGACCGTCAACGCACCGCTGCCGAGCGCAGCGTTGTTGCCGACCACCAGGCCACCGCCGTTGAGTGCAACGCCACCGCTGAACAGATTGGCGCCGCCCAGCGTGAGGATGCCGGCGCCATTCTTGACCAGGCCGCCGGTGCCGGAGATCGCGCCATCGAAGATGCTGTTGCCAACGCCGCCCAGGGTCAGTGTCTGTGCCCCCAGGCTCACCGTCGAACCCGCCACGCCGTTCAACGCCCCGAGGGTCTGGTTGGCGCCGGCAGTGGAGATATCGAAGCCTGTGCCTGCCGCAGTGAGCGTCACCGCACCGGTCGCGGCCAGACTGCCGCCGGGGCCGATCGCCAGGGTACCGGCGTTGATGAACGTGCCGCCGGTGTAGGTGTTGGCACCGGTCAGCGTCTCGATGCCGGCACCGACCTTGGTCAGGCCACCGGTGCCTGCGATCGAGCCACTGAAGGTGCCATCGGTGGCGCCGCCCACTTCGATCGAGTTGGCACCGAGGTTCACCGTACCGTTGCCGACCAGCGTACCGAACTGCTGCGTGCCACTGCCGGCAGACAGATCCAGCGTGGCGCCGGTGGCGAGATTGACGGTACCGCTCGCCGCCAGGCTGGCACCGGCCCCCAGCGCCAGCGTGCCGGCGTTGATGTTGGTGCCACCGGTATAGGTGTTGATGCCATTCAGGGTCAGCGTCGCGCTGCCATTCTTGGTGAGGCTGCCGGCCCCGGACAGGACGCCGTTGAGCGTCAGCGCATTGGTCCCGAGCACGGTCAGCCCGGCGTTGAGCGCGATGTTGTTGGTCAGCGCTGCCAGGCCGGTGGTATCCAGCGTGGCAGCACCACCGACGGTCAATGCACCCGCGCCCAACGCCGCATCATTGCCAAGCACCAGTCCGCCCGCGTTGAGCGTCACGCCGCCGCCAAAGGTGTTGGCCGCGGACAGCGTCTGTACGCCCGCGCCTACCTTGATCAGCCCGCCGCTGCCACTGATCACGCCGTCGAACGCGGCGTTGCCGGCCGTACCGAAGGTCAACGAATTGCCGCCCAGCGCCAGCGTGCTTCCACCAGCACCATTGAGCGCGCCGATGGTCTGGCTGCTGCCGGCACCGGAGATATCGAAGCCAGCGCCTGCACCCAACGTGACATCACCCGCTGCGGCAAGGCTGCCGCCCGTGCCCAGCGCCAGCGTGCCGGCGCTGATCGTGGTACCGCCAGTGTAGGTATTGGCACCGGACAGCGTCAGCGTGGTGCCGCCATTCTTGACCAGGCTGCCATTGCCGCCGACCACGCCCGACAGTGTCAGCGCATTGCTGCCGGGCAACGTCAGTGCGACGCCCGAACCCAGCGTGACCGCATTGCCCAGTGTCACTGCAGCGCCCGCATCCAGCGTGGTGCTGGCATTGACCGCCAGCGCGCCGGTACCGAGCGCACCATTCGCGCCAACCACCAGGCCGCCGCCATTCAGAGTCAGGCCGCCACCAAAGGTATTGGTGTTGTTGAGGGTCAGCAGGCCCGCACCATTCTTGATCAGGCTGCCATTGCCGGCCACCACGCCACCGAGGGTGACATCATTGCTGCCACCCAGCGTCAGCTGTGTACCGGCACCGAAGTTCACCGCATTGGCCAGGTTCAGCGCCACGGTGCTGTCGAGCGTGGTGGTGCCGCCAATACCGAGCGCACCCGTACCAAGCGCGCTGGCGTTGCCGAGAATCAGGCCACCCGCATTGAGCGCAAGGCCACCACTGAAGGTATTGGCACCGGACAGCGTCTGCACGCCTGCACCGGACTTGACCAGGCCACCGGTGCCGCCGATCACGCCGGCAAAGCTGCCATTGCTGGCGCCGCCAAAGGTCAGCGATTGCGCGCCCAGTGCAAGTTGGCTGCCCGCCACGCCGTTCAACGCGCCGATGGTCTGCGCTGCACCGGCTGCGGAGATGTCCAGCGTCGCACCGGCACCAGCAAGATCCACCGCACCGGCCGCGGCAAGACTGCCGCCTGCCCCCAGCGCCAGCGTGCCGGCGTTGATGGTGGTGCCACCGGTGTAGACGTTGGCGCCGGACAGCGTGAGACGCGTGGCACCGTCCTTGATCAGCCCGCCAGCACCGAATACCGGACCGGTGAGCGTCAGGTCATTGCTGCCCATCACGGAGAGGTTGGCACCGGCGGCAAGGCCGATTGTGTTGCCCACCGCAATCGCTGTCGTCGCATCCAGCGAAGCGCTACCGCCTACGTCCAGCTGGCCGGTACCCAGTGCCTGTGCATTGCCCAGCTGCAACAGGCCTGCGTTGAGGCCGACCCCTCCGCTGAACGTATTGGGTCCATTCAACGCCAGCGTGGCCGTACCATTCTTGACCAGGCTGCCAGTGCCGCTGATGAGACCGCCCAGCGACACGTTCTGGCTGCCCAGCAGATCCAGCGCCGCGCCTGCCCCGAGGTTGAGGTTGTTGGCGAGGTTCAACGCTACCGAACTGTCCAGCGTGGTATTGGCACCCACCGACAGTGCACCGGTGCCCAATGCGCCGGTGTTCCCCAAGAACACGCCGCCGCCGTTGGCGGTCAGCCCACCACCGAAGCTGTTGGCGCCGTTGAGGGTCAACGTGCTGGCACCGTTCTTCACCAGCCTGCCGGCACCGGACACCACGCCACCCAGCGTGATCGCCTGCGAGCCCGGCAGCGACAGCGCGGCACCCGCGCCCAGGGACACATTGTTGACCAGGTTCAGCGGGGCGCCGCCATCGAGCGAGACGCTACCGCCAATGCCCAATACTCCCGTACCGAGCGCGCCGCTGTTGCCCAGCAGCAGGCTGCCCGCGTTTGCGTTGAGTCCACCGCTGAAGGTGTTGGTACCGTTCAAGGTCAATGTCGACGCGCCATTCTTGACCAGGCTGCCGGTGCCGGTGATGTTGCCGGCCAGGGTCAGGTTCTGGCTGCCCGGCAGGGTCAACGCCGCGCCGAGGTTGATCGCATTGCCCAGGTTCAGCGCAGCAGTGGCGTCCAGCGAACCGTTGCCACTTACGGTCAGCGCACCGCTTCCCAGCGCACCGGCGTTGCCCAGCACCAGGCCACCGGCGGCAAGATTCACCCCACCGCTGAAGGTGCTGGCGCTGGTCAGCGTCTGCACGCCGGTGCCCTGCTTGATCAGGCCACCGGTGCCGCCGATCACGCCGGCGAAGGTCTGGGTGGTGGCATCACCGAAGGTCAGCGTGCTGCTGCCCAGCGCCAGGGTGCTGCCAGCCACGCCGGACAACGCACCGATGGTCTGGTTGCCCCCCAGCGAGATATCCAGTGTGCTGCCCGCGCCGGCCAGGCTGACCGCGCCGGTCGCCGCCAGGCTGCCACCACTGGCCAATGACACCGTTCCGGCATTCACCGCCAGCCCACCGGTGAACGTGTTCGCGCCGCCCAGCGTCAGCGTGGAGGCGCCGTTCTTGACCAGGCTGCCGCTCCCGCCGATGACACCGCCCAGCGTCAGCGCATTCGAGCCCAGCACATCGAGCGAACCACCGGCGCCAAGCGTGATGCCATTGCCCACGGTGAGGCCGGCGCTGGCGTCGAGCGATACCGCACCGCCGACGTTCAGCGCCCCGGTTCCCAGTGCACCGCCGTTGCCCAGCACCAGGCTGCCGGCATTGAACACCACGCCGCCGTCGAAGGTATTGGCGCCATTGAGCGTCAGCGACGACGCACCGCTCTTGACCAAGCCACCGCCGCCACCGATCACGCCGTTGAACGTGAGCGCCTGTCCGCCAAGCAGATTCAGGCTGGCGCCCGACCCGAGGTTGACCGCGTTGGCCAGTGCAAGCGCCCCCGTGGTTCCATCGAGCGTCACGTTGCCACCGACACTGAGCGCACCGCTGCCCAGCGCAGCAGCGTTGCCCAGCAGCAGGCCACCGGCGTTGAGTGCCACGCCGCCACTGAGGTTGTTCACGCCCGACAAGGTCTGCACGCCGGTGCCCAGCTTGATCAGGCCACCCGTGCCTGCGGCGAACGTACCGCTGTAGCTGGTATCGCCCAGCCCGGCGAGGGTGAGCGTGTGGCTGCCCAGGTTGACCGAGCCGCCGAGGCCCGCAAGCGAACCGATGGTCTGGTTGGCGGCCGCCGACAGGTCCAGGGTGGTACCGACGCCGACCGTGATCGCACCGGTGGGCGACAGGCTGCCGCCCGCGCCCAGCGCCAACGCGCCTCCGGCCAGGTTGAAACTGCCGGTTAGCGCATTGGCGCCGTTCAGGGTGAGAGTGCCGGCGCCGTTCTTGGTCAGGTCGCCGGCACCGGAGATCGAACCGTTCAATGACAACGCATTGCTGCCCAGCAGGTTCAGCGAGCCCCCGCCATTGATCACCAGATTGTTGCCCAGGGTGAAGCCCGACGTCGTATCCAGTGAAGCGCTGCCACCCACGGTCAGGTTGCCGCTGCCCAGTGCACCGGCATTCCCCAGTACCAGGCCGCCGGCATTGAGGTTGACGCCGCCGGAGAACAGGTTTGCGCCGCCGAGAGTAACGATGCCGGTGTTGTTGACCGTCAGCCCGCCAGTACCGGATAGCACGCCACCCAGGCTGAACGCATTGGTCCCCGCCAGTGACAGATTGCCACCAAGGCTGAAAGCGTTGGCCAGATTCAGACCGGCCGTGGAGGCGGCGATGGCACCGCCGTTGGCGGTGAACAGCCCTGTGCCGAAGGAACCGGCATTATTGAAATTGACCAGGCCATCATTGAGCGTGGTCGTGCCTGCACCAGCCCACGCACCCTGCAGGTTCCAGGTACCGCTGTTGACGGTGAGCCTCTGGAAGTTGATGTACTGGTTCCAGCCCAGCGTGGTCACCGCCCCACCGGTACCGCTGCCCGGGCCGGTGGCGCTGTTCTGCAGCACCAGGCTGTTGTTGGACGCCGAACCACCGTCGACGATACCGGCCGCGGCCAGATTCACCGCAAGCGCGCCGACCTGCCCGGCCACGCCGATACCGGCGGTATTGACGCTGGAACCAGACACGGCGGTGAAGGTGTTGCCGGAGACCGAACTGCCCAGGTTCACACTGCCGTTGATGGTTCCTGCGTTGAGGAAGGTATTGCCGGCTCCCGCCGTGGCCGAACCCTGGAACCCTATGCGGCCGGTAATGGTGCCGGTGTTGTCGAGAGTGGTCTGCGCACCACCGTAGCTGACGATCGATGCCGCATCGGCCGTGGTCAACAGGCCTGCTCCAAAGATCGACATGTCCACATTACCGGCGTTGACGATGTTGCTGACACCGCCGGAAGCATTCTGCAGCACCAGCGCCTGTCCGCCGAAACCGAGGATGGAGCCGATGTTGACCAGGCCTTTGATCGCCCCGCCTGCCTGATTGTTGACGTTGATGGTGTTTCCACCGACGGTGTTGTTGCCCAGCACCATGCCCGACGCCGCCAGGCTCAGGCCACCGTTGATGGTGGGATCGACCGTGCCCTGGTTGTTCACGGTGATGCCATTACCACTCAAATTCACTGCACTTCCGCCAACGACCGGCAGCACGCTGAGCTCGGCGCCGGTCTGGATATTCAGCGTCACGCCGTTGATGCTGTTGGTCAGCGAATTGGTATTGGAGCCGGTGGCGCAGGTCACCGTCGTACCTGCGGTAGTGCAGGCCGCAAACGCCGATCCGCTGGCCAGTGTGGCGGCCAAAGCCACCGCCAGCTGGTGCGCCCGCAATCGCGGCACCCGCCCTGCGCTGACCGCGCTTCCGCCGGGATTCCGGGCGACCTCCGAAGCAACCTGCATTACCCCAAGGGCACGATTGAAAACCAGACGGTAAATGCGGTTCATCGGTAAATCTCCATGAAAAGACCGGATGGCACAGCTGGCAGGTTTTTTTGGAGACAATGCGGCCCACCCCGGCTCCCGATACGGAAACAAGGTTTGAAGGCATTAACTCCTGAAAATCTTCACATCTTCACGCGGTCGCACCCGGTGACAGGTACGACAGCGTGTCCCTCAAGGCGAAAACTCCCCGGTTTCGCCCGACGAATGGCGGCACTGTGCGACCGCCGGTGCCAGCGGCATGTGAATCACGCTCGTTATTTTCATGACGTACGTCAAATAAAACGGGCGGACAAAATGGTCTTGCCGAAAATGCATATACCTGCTGGAAGCGGAGATTCCTTTCCCCGCCATAAGTAAATCATTCAGCTGCTCGAGAGTTTCATCAGCACCAGGCCGGAAACGATCAGCACCGCTGCACCGATCCGCATCGGGCTGACCTGCTCGCCGAGGAACACGATGCCAACCACGAACGCACCGACCGCGCCGATGCCGGTCCAGATCGTATAGGCGGTGCCCAGCGGAAGGCTGCGCATGGCCACCGCCAGCAACCAGAAGCTGGCGATCATGCCGACGATCGTGACCACGGTGGGGATGAGCTTGGTGAAGCCTTCGGACTGCTTCATGGACACGGCCCAGACGATTTCCAGCAGGCCGGCGAACAACAGATAGATCCAGGCCATGACGGCCCTCCTCTTGGTAGGGCCAGGCCGTCCTGGTCTTTGATTCCCGATGTGGGGGAGGCCGTTCCTCCTGGCCGGCATTCTAGCAACGGCGGGTGGCCCGGGCCGCCATGGGCGGGAACGGGTTACAGCGGATTCAGCGCGTGAAGCTGGCGTCGATGCACCTGCCTGCGCTAGACTACGCGTCTGCCATCGGCCAGCCGATGCGCAGTCCGGCTGTGGTCTCTGGCGCATCGCGCGCTGCTTCCCCTGGTCCGTGAACTGGCTGCCCTCCGGGCGGCCGACGTCTCTATGGTGGCCCCGTCGGCCCCTCGCGACGCTAGGTCGAAAACCCCGCCAGGGCCGGAAGGCAGCAACGGTATCGATCGACGCGGGCGCCGAGGTCAGCCGGCGGGGCCATCGCCTTTTCCGGCGACGCCCCGCCCCTGGCAGGTGCCAACCCTGGTTGGCGCCCTTCGCCGGACATGGCCCGGTCCTACCGTGCCTCGGGCGTGCCCTGGTGGAACAGCATGCGCCATCCATCCCCGTGCCGGCGCCACAGCGAGCTGCGCAGCACCCAGCCTTGCGGCTGGCCGTCGAGGTAATGGCGGCTGCGATAACGCACCTGGGCCAGACCGTCGGCCAGCAACCACGCCGCGTACTGTTCCGATTCGATCAGCACCTGCGCGCGCTCCAACGGGATCTCCTGCAAGGCTGCATCACGGCCGTAGCATTGCCCGGAACTGCCGATCTCGCTGAAATCCTCGTCCAGCAATGCGTCAAGGCGCTCAGGATCGGCCCGCACCGCAGGCGCATGCAGCGCGCGCTCCAGCACCTCCAGTCCGGCGGCCAGCGCCGCGTCGGCGGGCTGGCCGGCACCGCTCACGGCGGATCCTGCGCCAGCACGTGCGGTGCAGTGGGGGTCGCCAGCGCCACGCACTGCCCCGGCTGCGCCACGCGGTGGCCGCGCGCGGCCAGCGCCACGCCATCAGCCACGCTGGCGTAGTGGTAGAGCATCATCCGCGCCTGCAGTTCCGAGCTGTACTCGCGCTCCAGGTCGTCCACACCGGTATGCGACGGATTACCGTGCAGGCCGCAGTCGTGGGCGATCAGTTCGTTGTCATTGGCGAAGCGGGCCAGCATCTCCGGAATCGGCCGGGTATCACCACTCCAGGTCAGCGCGCCCTGCAGGCGCAGGCCGTACGCCGTCTCCGGCCAGTGGTGGCGTACCGGGAATACTTCCAGGCGCACGCCCTCGTGCCAGAACGCTTCGCCCACCACGATCAACTGGAAGGCATCCCAGAAGTTGGCACCGCCCTCGGCCAGCACGTTCGGGTAGTCACCGATGCGCTTGTGCAGCAGCGGCACCACGGTGGCAGGCACATACAGGCGCACCTTGCCGCGGCGCTGCGTGCTGAAGAAGGTATCGACGAACAGCCGCTCGAAACCGGCCACGTGATCCAGGTGCACATGGGTGACGAACAGTGCCTGCGGCATGTGCCCGTAGTGCGCCTTGAACGCGGTCAGGCCTTCGCCGCCGCAGTCGATCGTCAGCCATGGCCGCCCGTCCCGCTCGATCACCGACATCGGCGACCCCAGCTCGACCGCCGACGCGTTGCCGACGCCGAGGAAACGCAACGACCAGCCCATCAGGTGCCCCGGTTCCAGGCCATGTCATAGGCGCGCCTCAGCCGCGCGTAGTCCTTCTGCACGTCCTCCACGCTGCGCTCGCCGCGCAGCTTGATCAGCGAGCGCAGCAGGCGCTTGAGGTTGCGTTCGCGCCAGGCGGTGGCCGGAATGCGGATCACCCCGCGGTCGAAGTCGATCAGCCAGCCATGGCCGTTGCCATCGAACAGGATGTTGTGCGCGTTGAGGTCGGCATGGTCCAGGCCGGCACGGTGGAAGCGGGCGATCAGCCGCCCGGTCTCTTCCCAGGGCGCGCCCCGTCCGGCGACCAGCGCACGGTCGGCCAGCGAGCGCACGCCCTCGATCCGCTCCATCAGGATTGCCGCCCGGTAGCGCAGGCCTTCGCGCATGTAGTACGCGGCGATCGGCCGGGGCACCGGCAGCTTCTTCTCGCGCAGGGCGCGCATCAGGCGGAATTCGGCAAAGCTCCGGGTCCGGTCCGACCCGCGCCAGAGGTACTGGTCATGGCTGATCTTCGCTGCCAGGCCGCCGCGCAGGTAGTGGCGCAGCACGCTGGCGCCGAACGGCGCATCGATGAACCAGGCGCTGCCGCGGCCGCCCTCGCCGACCGGCCGGGCCTTGCTGCCCCAGTGCTGGGGCGAGAACAGGCCAACCTCGGCTTGCCGCAGCCGCTCGCGGTCGAACAGAATGGCCCCGATGCCGCGACCCTCGCGGCATGGCGTCAGCGCTTCATTGGCGTCGAATGCGACCATTTCATTGAGTCTAACAACACATGGCATCAGCGTCCTCCTCCTTGTGCCTCCTGCGCCTGTCCGCACTCGGCGATGTCACCCACGTGGTGCCCCTGGTGCGCACCCTGCAGGCTGCGCGTCCGGACACGCCGATCCACTGGATCATCGACAAGGTCGGCCACAAACTGCTCGATGGCCTGCCCGGCGTCACCTTCCACGCCTACGACAAGAAGAGCGGCATGGCAGGGGTCAAGGAGCTGCGCAAACAGCTGCCACCGGGGCGTTTTGAAGCGCTGCTGCAGATGCAGGTGGCGTTCCGCGCCAACCTGCTGTCGGCGTTCATTCCCGCCGAGCGACGCATCGGCTACGACCGCAGCCGTTCCAAGGACCTGCACGGGCTCTTCATCAACGAGCGCATTCCCGACCGCCCCGGCGTCCATGTGCTGGATGCCATCGGCAGCTTCTGCGAGCCGCTGGGCCTGCGCCAGACCGAGGTCAGCTGGGACCTGGCCGTGCCCCAGTCCGCATATGACTGGGCCGCCGCGCAATGGCAGGACGATGGGCGCCCGGTGCTGATGATCTCGCCCTGTTCCAGCCACGTGCGCCGCAACTGGTATGCAGACCGCTATGCAGCCGTGGCCAACCACGCCGCGCAGCGTGGTTGGCAGGTGGTGCTGTGCGGTGGCCGCAGCGAACTGGAGCGCAGCATGGCCGATGCCATCCAGGCACAACTGCTCACGCCGGCGCTGGACCTGGTCGGGAAGGACACCTTGAAGCAGCTGCCTGCCCTGCTTGCCCGTGCCAACCTGGTGATGACTCCGGACTCGGGCCCGATGCACATCGCCAACGCGATGGGCGCCAAGGTGCTGGGCCTGCATGCGGCCAGCAACCCGAACCGCAGCGGACCGTACTCGGACCGCCGCTACTGCGTGGACCGCTACGACGACGCCGCACGCAAGTACCTGGCCAAGCAGGCTGCCGATCTGAAATGGGGCACCAAGATCGAGTTCGACGATGTGATGGAACTGATCACTGTCGAAGACGGCATCGCGGCTTTCGAGCGTTACGTGGCCGATCATCTGGGGTGATTGGCCGGCCGAACGTTGGCCTGCGCCCAGCGGTTTCATCCACGCGTGGCGTGGACCTCCCTCTTTTGGCCGCCGGGATTACGCGCGCGGCGCGTAATCCTGGTAGGACTTCTCTTCCACGTACGCCGAGCCCAGCGCCAGGTTGATCGCCTTCTTGATGCGCGCACGCTCGTCGTTGCGCAGGTAGACGCTGCGCGCCAGGTCGACGAAGCCCTGGTCGAACGCCTGCGCCTTTTCCTTCAGGCGGATGTCGTCCTCGATGTCCCACAGCTGCTCGTTGACCGCCTTCAGCTCGGCACGCAGCTTGGCGATGTCCTTCACCGCCGCCGGGTGCGCCATCCAGGTCTGCTCCAGCGCCGACAGCTCCCTGCGCACGTTGGCCAGCTTGCCCTCGTCGCTGATGCGCTCGGACTTGATCTGCAGGATCGAGATCTTGTCCAGCAGCTCGCCGAAGGACACGGGGACAAGGATTTCAGCGCTCATGGGGGAAGGCTCCAGCAGGTGATGCATACATGGTAACCCGCGCGGCGCAAACGCTGCGCCCCGGCGCCTGCAGGGTCAGCCGAGCGCGATGACTGGGGGAGATCCCCCCGCAGCTGCGTTAGCGGTCTGGAGAGGCGGCCTGTCGCCTCCTCGCCCGGCCAGTCCAACGGCCGAGCGCGCGCGACCCGCCCTGCCCACGCTGCAACGTGTTGAAAACACGCCGCATCAGCGTGTTCATGCAGCGAAAAAGGGGCGGCATCCGCACTTCACTCCTTTCCGTGGAACTCCGCATGCATCGATATCCCGCCCTCCCCACCCGTCGCGCCACCGTCCTCGGCAGTGCCCTTGTTGCAGCACTTCTCGGCATCGCTGCCTCACCGCAGGCCCATGCCAGTGCCTTCCACGTGAATGGAGACACGCTCTACTACACCGGCAATGTACTGGCGACCGATCCGCAGACGCTGGAGGCCTACATCCTGGCCGCGCAGGCCCGGGGTACGCCGCTCCGCCAGGTGGTGTTCCGCAACTCGCCGGGCGGGGCCGCCTCCGGTGGCGTGGGCATGGGTGCCATCATCCGCCAGCACGGGCTGGATACCGTACTGGACGGCGGCTGCTACTCGGCCTGCGCCGACGCCTTCGTTGCCGGCGTGAAGCGCAAGGTCACGCAGTTCGGCCTGCTGCCGGCGCACGGCAACTACACGCAGACGGTGCTGGGCATCCATGGCGAATCCGGCCCGAACGGTCCTACCCCCTACCCGGGGCAGGACAAGTACATCAAGTATTACCGGGACATGTTCGGCCCGACCGACTTCGCGGTCATCGAAGCGCGCATCGTCCAGGCGCACTATGAACTGACCCAGCAGTCGGGCTTCCTGCGCTACTTCGACCCGAACGTGGCGGCCGTGGCCACGCGCTTCTGCCCGACCCGCGACCAGAGCGCGGCAGGCAACTGCACCGCGTATCCCGGTGTGACCTTCTACAGTGATCGCGTCGTCACCGAAGCCGGTTACGTCCAGACCGGCGACGTGCTTTCCGTCGACAAGGACGTGAGCGGAGACCTCAATCCGAACCTGGCCGTGCGCGGGCGCTACACCAATGCGCTGGCCAACCTGCGCTACTTCCAGCAGTCGGCCCCGGACATCCGGCTGGACGACGCCTTCGGTGTGATCCGTATCGGCAAGGGCGGGGTCTGGTCGCTGGATACCGCTTCCGCCGCCCAGTATGTGGTCGCCGATGGCGGCACCCTGCGCCTGCAGCAGAATGGCTGGATCCACCACGCCGAAGCCATCGGCGCCCGCAATGGCGGGCGCATCGAACTGCAGCAGGGCGCACTGCGCAGCCTGACCGTGATCGAACGCGGCGGCGTGCTGACCGGGCACGGTTCATTGAATGCCACGATCGACATCAACGAGGGCGGAACGCTCGCGCCGTCCGGCATCGTCATGCGCCCCTACTCGCTGGAAGCACTCGCACCGGGTGGCGACGACGTGTTCACCAGCGAGCGCTTCCGGATCGGCAAGGGTCGCTACATCAACCTCAATGACGGTGCGAACCTGGCCTTCCAGGTCGACAGCCAGCGCACTGCACCGGCACTGACGCTGGAAGAAGCCCGCTACTTCCTGGTCGATGAGGACCGGCAGGCGGGGGACTACAACCTGTTCGGCAACATCAACCGCGCCGTGCTGAGCATTGCCCCCGCCGCCAGGCTGACGCTGGACGTCAAGCAGGCGTTCTTCCCGGCCGGGCAGCAGAACCACCTGGTGGGAACCCAGGTGGATGCCAGCGCCCTGCAGCTGCCCATCGCCCCCTGCAGCGCGTCGAACGGTGAGTACGCTGGCCTGTGGTGCCGCACCGCTACGCCCGATACCCTGACCCGCGCAGCACCGGTGTCGGACTTCATCGAAGGGCGCTTCCAGTACGTCGAGCGCAGTGGCGAGGCCGGCAGCGCGGTGGACCTCACCGCTCCCGGCGCCGTATTCCGCCCTCGCCACAATTCACTGCTCAGCTTCACCGTCAACCAGACCGGCAGCGGCCTGTGGCTGACCGCCAATCCCTCCTTCGACGACACACGCCTGTTCGGCAACGCCGCATCCGGCGACGGTCTGGGCATCGCATTGCAACAGGCCGCTGCGCAGCGCACCTCCTCGATGAGCGGACTGCTGGGTGCCCTGCAGTTCGCTGACCGCGATGACATCGCGCGCCAGGCGGGAGCATTGCGCGGCGACGCGCATGCCAGCCTGCGCCTGGCCGATACCGCACTGGTCGGCAGCATCGGCAACGTCGTGCAGCAGCACCAGGCAGCATCGCGCAGCGGTGGCGATGCGGACGGCCTGGCAGCAAAGGCCGCGCAGACCGCCTCGGCGCAATCGGCAACGACCGGCAGTCGCCTGTTCAACCAGCTGGCGATGCACCTGGTCGCACCGGCAGATGCAGGCAGTGATGCGGGCGACGCCGGACACAACCGCAGCTTCTGGGCGCGCGGGTTCGGCAGCCATGGCCGTATCGAGGGTGGTGCGGGCGTCGCCGGCCTGAACCACACCATCGGCGGCATCGCGCTTGGTGCCGATACCCGTCTGGCAGACGACCGCGTGACACTGGGCGTGAGCCTTGCCGCGGCCGACATGTCGACCCGGTCCAGCGAAGGTGCAGGATTCAGCGGCGATGTCCGCGCGCTGGATATCGGCGGCTACGTGGACGCGCTCTATTCACGTGGCTACCTGTCCGCCGCCGTCCGCTACACCGATCTTCGCCACGACACCCGTCGCAGCATCGAGGGGATCGAGGGCCTGCAGGCACCGCTGCGCGCGAAGTACAGCAACGACGCGATCTCTGCGCGCGTGGAGCATGCGTTCTCGTTCACCACCGGCAACGGCGTGGTGATACAGCCGCTGCTGCCGGTGATCGACTACATGCGCACCTCGGCCACGCACTTCAACGAAGGCCAGGACGCAGCCGCACTCATCGGCCGCAGTGGCAGCCTGGAGAGCATCCGCGTAGGCGCCGGCCTGCAGTTGTTCAAGACCTTCGACGGCAACAACGGCGAGCGCATCACCCCGCGGGCCCGCGTGGTCTGGCAGAAGGAGCTGGGCGATACCCAGGCCCGCTACAGCAACGGCTTCGCCGCCGCCCCGGACCTGCTGTTCAGTGCCAGCAGCCAGCCCGTCGGTGAGCAGGTCCTGGCCTGGAACCTGGGCGTGACCAGCCGTGCCAGCAAGCGCCTGTCGGTGATGGTTGATTACGTGGGCGAGCGGCGCGACGGCCAGACCCAGAACGGCATCCAGCTGGGGCTGGGCTACACGTTCTGAGCACACGCCATTCGCACAGGGCATCGGTCCCCGCTCTGTGCGAATGGCCTTGCCTTCCACGCCGTGCGTGGATGCACCCAGCGGGCAACGAGCGGCGCAACGTGTGGGGCGACGCGCGAAACGCGCGTCGTGTCCCGCGCCAGATAAAAGAAAAGGGCTGCCTTTCGGCAGCCCTCTTCTATTCCCGCAGAGACAAGGAAATCATCAATGCCGCATCTACGCCCGGAACCATCTGGAGAAGCAAGCCCCTCTGTTGAGGGGCTGCCCCGACAGGGGCGGGGAGAGGCAGGCAAAGGGAGGGGCCCACGCGTTGCCACGCAACGTGTGGGGCGGCGCGCGAAACGCGCGTCGTGTCCCGCGCCAGATAAAAGAAAAGGGCTGCCTTTCGGCAGCCCTTTTCTTTTATCTGGCGGAGAGGGGGGGATTCGAACCCCCGAGGCGCTATAAACGCCTGCCTGATTTCGAGTCAGGTACATTCAACCACTCTGCCACCTCTCCGGGTGGTCCCCGGCGGACCGGGGACGCGCATCATACGAGGAAGTGAGGCCGACGACAAGTCATTACGGCCAACGAACTGAAAATTTCCTGGGCGCATGCCTTGCCGGATGCCTGCGGCCACCCGATGATGCCTGTCTCCCCCGGCAATACCCCGCCCTGCCTACCATGATCGAATTCGGACACCTCACCCACCCCGGCATGCGCCGCGAGCTCAACGAGGACACCTACTACGGTGACAGCGAGCTGGCCCTGTGGCTGGTGGCCGACGGCATGGGCGGGCATGCCTGCGGCGAAGTGGCCAGTGCACTGGCACGCGAAACCATCGTGCGCGAGATCCGCCGCGGCGCACCGCTGGCACAGGCCATCCGCACTGCCGACGAAGAGATCATCCGCGCCTCGCGCCGGCGCAACGACACGTTGCCGATGGGCACCACCGTGGTCGCCGCGCGTGTGCAGGGCAACCGCTATGAAGTGGCCTGGGTCGGCGACAGCCGCGCCTACCTGTGGCGCGACGGCCAGCTGGCGCAGCTCAGCCAGGACCACAGCGTGGTGCAGGAACTGGTCGCACAGGGCAACCTGACCGCCGAACAGGCCCGCGCGCATCCGCATCGCAACGTGGTCACCCAGGCACTGGGCGTGACCGATCCAGCCCACCTGAACGTGGCCACCACCAGTGGTGAGCTGCGTCCGGGCATGCAGCTGCTGCTGTGCAGCGACGGTCTCACCGAGGAAGTGGATGACCGCGGCATCGCCCGCACCCTGGCATTCGAAGATGCCAGCGCGCAGGAATGCGTGGATACGCTGGTCGCCGCCGCACTCGATGGCGGTGGCCGTGACAACATCAGCGTGATCCTGGTGCGCTGCCATTAACCGGTAGAGCCACGCCATGCGTGGAGGCGGTAGTGCCGGCCGCTGGCCGGCTCACCCGGGGAACCTCGTATCAGGACGATGCCGGCCAGCGGCCGGCACTACCTCATTCCAGGCATTACGCGCTGGCGGGCTCTTCCACCTTCGGGCCATCCCACAGTGCGTGGCCGGCCTTCTTGCGCAGCCGTTCCAGCCGCGCAGCGTGCGCTTCCAGTTCCGACGGCGTAGCCACCACGCGCGGACGCGGCAGCAGCTTGCTGGTATCGAAAGCCTGCAACGCCGCGCCGGCACCGCCGCCGTCGTCATCGCCCAGGCCGAAGCCGATCTCTTCCTGGCCCGAGGTCAGTGCGATATAGACATCGCCAAGGATCTGCGCATCGAGCAGGCCGCCATGCAGCGCACGGTGCGAGTTGTCCACGCCCAGCCGCTTGCACAGCGCATCCAGCGAGTTGCGCTGGCCCGGGAAGCGCTCACGCGCCATCGCCAGGGTATCGATCACCGTACAGCGGTCGGCGATCTTTCCGTACTGCGGCCCCAGCAGCGACAACTCGTTGTCGAGGAAGCCAAGGTCGAACGCCGCGTTGTGGATGATCAGCTCGGCGCCATCGATGAACGCCAGGAACTCATCGGCAATCTGCGCGAATTCAGGTTTGTCATCGAGGAACTCCAGGGTCAGGCCGGTGACTTCCTGCGCGCCCTGTTCGAACTCGCAGTCCGGCTTGATGTACTGGTGGTAGTTGTTGCCGGTCGGGCGGCGCTTGAACAGCTCCACGCAGCCGATTTCGACGATGCGGTTGCCCTTCTTCCACTCCAGGCCGGTGGTTTCGGTATCGAGGATGATCTGACGCATGGGCTCAGTTTACCGGGCTGGCGTCGCGGATCTGGATCGCCGCGTTGCGGGCCAGGGTATCCACCCGCTCATTGTCCGGGTCGCCGGAGTGGCCCTTCACCCAACGCCAGTCGATCTGGTGCCGCAGCGTGGCCGCGTGCAGGCGCTCCCACAGCTCGCGGTTCTTCACCGGATCACCGCCAGCGGTCTTCCAGTTCTTGCGGATCCAGCCGGGCATCCACTGGGTCAGGCCCTGCCGCACGTACTGCGAGTCGGTGTAGAGCACGATGTTGCACGGCTCGGTCAGCGTCTCCAGCCCGGAAATGGCCGCCATCAGCTCCATCCGGTTGTTGGTGGTGTGCGCTTCACCGCCACTGAGCTCGCGCTCGTGGCCCTTGTAGCGCAGCAACGCAGCCCAGCCGCCGGGGCCGGGATTGCCGAGGCAGGATCCGTCGGTGTGGATTTCGATGGTTTTCAATACAGCTCCAGAATCAGGTAGCAACGGTGCCGTGCCAGCGCACCGGCAGCGGTTTCGGCCCGGGCAGGGCCAGCGTGCGTTTCTCCGCATGGAACAGGCAGGCCGCGCGCAATGGCGCCCAGCCCCCCGGGCGACGGCTGCCGGCACCGCGCCAGAGCGGGCCGAGGTAGCGCATATCGTCGCACTCCAGGCCATGGCGGCCGAGCAGCAGGCGGATCCGCTGCGGCGTGCGCACCACCAGCCCATGCTGCCGCCAGTGCGTGCGGTAGGGGCTGAACGGATTGAGGCTGCTCAGCCACAAATGGCCGCCCGGCATCAGTACGCGCTCGCACTCGTCGAGCAGCAGGTCGGCATCGCCGGTGGTGACATGCTGCAGCACGATCGCATTGACGCTCTCGTTGGCCAGGGGCAAGGGCAGCCCGCAGCGGGTATCGCCGTCATAGCCCGGTCCCGACCCCTGCCGGTACAGGCGCAGGCCACGCCCACCCAGCTGCGCATCCTCCAGCCAGGCCGCACTCGGCGCGATCCACAGCCAGGGCTGCGCGGGCAGCGCCGACAGCTGCGGAAGCAGCAACTGCCGTTCCAGAACGCGCAGCGCCGCCGCCGGCTCACTGTCGAACCACGGGGTCTGGCTCGCTTGACGGGTGCTCTGCAGCGCGGGCATGGTCCAATTCTATGCGACTGACTGCCCTGCCCGCATTTGCGGATAACTACATCTGGACGCTGATCGCCGACGATGGCACTGCCGTGGTCGTCGACCCCGGCGATGCCGCGCCAGTGCTCGCGTTGGCCGATCAGGGCCTGCGCGTGGACACGATCCTGCTCACCCACCACCACGACGACCACATCGGTGGCGTGCCCGCACTGCAGGCTCGTTTTCCCGGTGTACGGGTCATCGCGCCGGTCGAAGAGCGCATCCCCACGGCCACCGAACGCGTCGGCGAAGGTGAACGCGTTCAGGCACTGGGCCGGACGTTCCACGTACTATCCGTGCCCGGGCATACCCGCAGCCACATCGCGTTTCACACTGCTGAACATCTTTTCAGCGGAGATTCGTTGTTCAGCCTGGGCTGTGGACGTCTGTTCGAAGGTACGCCGTCCCAGCTGCTGGCATCGATGCGCAAGCTGGGTACCTTGCCCGCGCAACTGCTGCTTTGTTGCGCCCACGAGTACACCGTGTCAAATGCCGTCTTCGCGCGGCATGTCGACCCCGCCAACGCTGCCCTGTGGCAGCGCCAAGAGGAGGCTTTGGCCATGCGCCGCGATGACCGTTCCACCCTGCCGGTAACCCTGGCCAACGAATTCGACTGCAATCCCTTCCTGCGTGTGCACGCGGCGCCGATCCGTGCGTCGGTCTCGGCACACCTGGGCCGTGACGTCGTTGACGACGTCGACGTGATGGCCGGTCTCCGGCACTGGAAAGACGGCTTCCGCGCATGATGCGCCGAAGTCTGCCGCTGGCCCTGGGCCTTGCCCTGGGGCTGGCCGGAACCGCGGGCGCACAGTCGCTGGGCGCCGGCATCAGCCAGAACCTGACCGCTGCCGCGGCCCTGCCGCTGGATCCGTCCGCGCTGCCAGCAGCCTCGGTGCGTAACGGCCAGGAGATCTTCACCAGCTTCCGCGACGGCCTGGCCGAACCCAGCTGCGACGCCGAGGCCACCAGCCCGCGCTGGCAGAAGCAGTTCGCCCACGCCCCATCGCGCCTGGCCAACCAGGATGACGATGCGCTGGTGCTGTTCGGCTACGTGGTCGAAGAGCTGCGCAAGGCCGACCTGCCCACCGAGTTCGCGCTGATTCCCTTCGTGGAAAGCGGCTACCGGCCCAATGCCCGCAATGGCAGCGGCCCGACCGGCCTGTGGCAGTTCATCGCCACCACCGCGCGCAACCATCGCGTGCCGATGACCAACGGCTATGACGGCCGCCTGTCGGCGGTCGATTCGACCCAGGCCGCAGTGCGCTACCTGAAGACCCTGCACGGCATGTTCGGCGGCGACTGGCGCCTGGCCACGATGGCCTACAACGCCGGCGAGTACCGCGTGCTGCAGTCCATGCGCAAGGCTGGCATGAACGCGCAGAACGCCAAGCCTTCGGCGCTGCCCGGCCTGTCGCCGGTCACCCATGCCTACGTCGAGAAGCTGCATGCCCTGGCCTGCGTGCTGGAAGACGTGGAAGACCAGCCTGGCGTGATGGCCTCGCTGGACCGCACCGTGCCGGTGCTGAAGGACCACACCCTGCCTGCGGGCACCAGCGTGCAGCAGTGGGCCGCACAGCGCGCCCTGGACCCTGCCAGGATCGCCCGCCTCAACCCGGCCCTGGCCTCCGGTGGCCGCCCCTCTGGTACCACCCGCGTGCTGGCGCCGGTCTCGGCCGCAAATGCGACGGTAGCGGAGGCAGCGACCGCGCTGGTCGCCACCACCGCACCGGTGGCGGCCGCTGTACCGACGCCGCAGGTCACCAGAACCGTCGCCGCGATCGCCGACCGTCCGCGCAGCCGCCGCCACACCGTGCGTGATGGCGAGTCGGCCTGGACCATCGCCCGCCGCTACGGCATGCCGGTGAAGGCCCTGCTGTCGCTGAACGGCCTGAGCGGCAGCAGTGTGCTGAAGCCTGGCGCGGTGCTGCGCGTCGAGGATTGACCCACAGGCCAAGCGCCTCCCGTATAGAGCCGAGCCCATGCTCGGCTTTTTCATGCCTGCGCCCAGCGGATGCAGTCGAGCACGGCTCGACGTTACAAGAGGCGGTCGAGCAAGCTCGACCACTACCAGAGGCCAAGCGCGCCACAAACGACGCGAAGACAAAAAAAGGCCCGGCATTGCCGGGCCTTCTTCGATCCTGCCCGCCGCGAGGCTTACAGGTTCGCTTCGGTGGTCTGGATCACGAACTTCTTGCGCATCGCCTCGACATAGGCCTTGGCCGCAGCCATGCCATCGATCTGGCTCAGCTGGTCCTTCAGCTGCTTCTGCTGCTCGGCGGTCACTTCCTTCACGTCGCCCGGGTTCACCTTGTTCACCGCGAACAGCAACGCATGGCCGTTGACATCGACCTTGCCGTAGCTCGGCTTGCCATCGGCCGGCACCGGCGCGCTGAAGATCGCGCGGTTGATTTCCGGGGTCGGCACCGGCTGGCTGCGCGGCAGGCCGGGCATCGGGCTCAGCTGCAGCTTCTCGCTGGCCGCCAGCGACTGCAGGGTGGCGCCCGCCTTCAGCTTGGCCAGCACGGCATCGGCCGCTTTGTCGCTGGCCTGGCGCTGACGGTCGGCACGGATCGCGGCGATCACCTGCTCGCGCGCCTTGTCCAGCGGCATGGCCTGTTCCGGGGTGTGCGCGGCCACGCGGATGACCACACTGTGGTTGGTCGCGCCGCCCAGCGCAATCGGGTCGCTGGCGGTCCCGTCCTGCACCAGCACGTCGGAGAAGGCGGCACGCAGCACGCCCGGGTCAGCGGCGATGCCACTGGCGGTGGCACGGGTGATCGGGCCCAGCGTCTGCAGCGGCAGGTTCACTTCCTTGGCCGCGGCAGCCAGATCGCTCGGGCTCTTGTTGATGGCGTCGACCAGACGGCCGGCCAGTTCGTTGAAGCCGCGCTCGCCGTCGGCCTTCAGCTGCTCGGCAGCCAGCGTGTCACGCACTTCCTCGAAGGACTTGCCCTGGCCGCCACGGACCGCAGCAACCTTGATGATGTGATAGCCGAACTCGGTCTTGACCGGACCAATCACGTCACCGGCCTTGGCAGCGAACAGCGCATCTTCGAACGGCTTGACCATCGCGCCGCGTTCGACCCAACCCAGGTCACCACCCTGGCCCTTCGAACCCGGGTCTTCCGAGTTGGCCTTGGCCAGTGCAGCGAAGTCGGCGCCGGCGGCCTTGGCTTCGGCGGCAATCTTGTTCGCCTTGGCTTCGGCACCGTCGCCGGTGATCAGGATATGCGAGGCCTGGCGCTGCTCCGGCGTGGTGAACTTCGCCTTCTCGTCTTCATAGCGCTTGCGCAGGGTGGCTTCGTCGGCGGCGGTCGGTGCCGGCAGGTTCGCACCATTGATCTCGACGTACTCGAGCGAAACGCTCTCGGCCTGGCGGAAGTCCTTGCCATGGCTGTCGTACCACTGCTTGATCTGCGCGTCGGTCACCGGCGCGGTATCGGCCGGCACTTCCGGCAACGCGGCCAGTTCGACATCGCGGGTCTCGCCCAGCAGCTTCAGCAGTCGCTCGGTCTCGGACTGGGTAACGAAGCCCGAGTTCTGCAGGCCCGACGGAATCACCGACTGCTGCAGGCTCTCACGCACCAGTTCCTGGAACTGGGTCGGCGTGCGCGGCGGATTGCCACCGGCAAGCGCCAGGCGGTAGTTGTTCTCGTTGAACTTGCCGTTCGAATCGAGGAAGGCCGGGATGGTGGCGATGTACTCGCGCACCGCGCCATCGCCGATCACGACACCGGCCTGCTCGCCAACCAGGCGCACGACCTGTTCGTCGATCAGCTGATCGAGCACGGCCAGCTTGTTTTCGGTGCTTTCAAACGCGCGCGGGTCGAAATTCTCGCCCTGCTGCTGGCGCTCACGCATGCGCTCCTGCTCGAAGCGGGTGCGGAAATCCTGCGCGCTGATCTCATGGTGCTGCCACAGCATGCGCACCGGCCACCACGACGGTGCCGAACGCCACCAGGTCGGCGGCGCGGAAACCTTGGCCACGTTCTGTGCGCCAACGCCACCGAGGTAGCTGTTGTCGATCACGAACAGGAACGGAATCATCAGCAGCCCCAGGATCACGGTGACGATCCAGCCTGAGGTCTTGTCGCGGAGTTTCTGCAGCATGGTGAGGAATCACAAGGCCTGATTGGCGAGCCCGGCAGTGTAACCCGCTTCGTCGCAGGGACCAAAAGCAGCGCTGGCGTGGCCTGCGCACCGCTTCCGACGGCACAAAGAAAAAGCCCCCGGCTTGCGCCGAGGGCTTTTAGAGTTGGCGGAGCGGACGGGACTCGAACCCGCGACCTCCGGCGTGACAGGCCAGCATTCTAACCAGCTGAACTACCGCTCCGCGCTGAAACTTTGCAGGTGCCCAGTATATCCGAAGACTCCTTGGAAACCCAGCCCGATGAACACTTTTTTCAAAGTTTTTTCACAGGGACTTAAGAATTCTGCAATGGCGGAGCGGACGGGACTCGAACCCGCGACCTCCGGCGTGACAGGCCAGCATTCTAACCAGCTGAACTACCGCTCCGTTCTTGCAAAAACCTTTCGCCTTCTTCCCGAGCCTTCCGGGGAGAAGACAAGGCCCCCGGCTTCAGGCCGGGGGCCTCGATGTAGTGGCGGAGCGGACGGGACTCGAACCCGCGACCTCCGGCGTGACAGGCCAGCATTCTAACCAGCTGAACTACCGCTCCGCATTGTTGCTTTTTTGCTTTCCAGCCGGCCTGGACCGGGAAGAAAACAAAGCCTCCAGCTTTTGGCCGGAGGCCTCGTTGAATGGCGGAGCGGACGGGACTCGAACCCGCGACCTCCGGCGTGACAGGCCAGCATTCTAACCAGCTGAACTACCGCTCCACACTCAAACTTTTACCGCGGTGCTGTGGTGGGTGCTGAGGGTTTCGAACCCCCGACCCTCTCCGTGTAAAGGAGACGCTCTACCGCTGAGCTAAGCACCCCAGCGAGCCGCTTAGTTTACAGCATCCTTCAGGGCCTTGCCAGCCTTGAACGACGGATTCTTCGAAGCAGCGATCTTGATGGTGTCGCCGGTCTTCGGGTTGCGGCCGGTGCGTGCAGCACGGTCGCGGACCTGGAAGGTACCGAAGCCAACCAGGGTGACCGCATCGCCGTCCTTCAGCGCCTTGGTGATGGCAGCAACGACGGCATCGACAGCGCGGCTGGACTCGGCCTTGGTCAGGTCGGCAGCTTCAGCAACGGCATCGATCAATTCGGTCTTGTTCATTCTCTACAACTCCTTTGGCGGTGGGTTCCGCTTATTCGACAGGGAAGCAACCGCATGCCTTCTGCATGCGGCCACCATGTGGAAACGGTTCGCCGATTCAGTCATCGCTGGCAGCGATCACTCATTCGCGAGTGCTGCTTTTATACCAGTGGCCCTACCCCCACGCAAGCTGGAAAGCCAGCAATGACGCGGGTTTCGGGCCATTGGACAGCGCGCGTCAATGCTTGACGCGCGCGCTTCCACTCGGTTTGGCCTTGCTGCGCACCGTGACACGCTGCGCACTCTTGCGCGCCTTCTTCGGTGCCAACGGACGCTCCAGCGCCAGGTCCAGGACCTCTTCGATGTACTTCACCGGGACGATCTTCAGATCGCGGGTGACGTTGGCCGGAATGTCGGCCAGGTCCTTGCGGTTCTCTTCCGGGATGATGACCGTGCGGATGCCGCCACGCAGTGCCGCCAGCAGCTTTTCCTTCAGGCCACCGATGGCGGTGACGCGACCCCGCAGGGTGATCTCGCCGGTCATCGCCACATCGGCACGCACCGGCACCTTGGTCAGCATCGACACCAGCGAGGTGACCATTGCCGCACCGGCGCTCGGGCCGTCCTTCGGGGTGGCGCCATCGGGCACGTGCAGGTGCACGTCGTGCTTCTGCAGGAAGTCGCTGTCGATGCCGAAGCCGACCGCGCGCGAACGCACCACCGACAGCGCCGCTGAAGCCGATTCCTTCATCACGTTGCCGAGCTGGCCGGTCAGGATCAGCTGGCCCTTGCCCGGCACCAGCGTCGATTCGATCTGCAGCAGATCGCCGCCCACCTCGGTCCAGGCCAGGCCGGTGACCAGGCCGATCTCGTTCTCTTCCTCGGCACGGCCGAAGTCGAAGCGACGCACGCCCAGGTACTTGTCCAGGTTCTTGCTGGACACGCTCACCAGCGCCTTCTTCTTCGCGCCCTTCTTCGCCTTGGCCGGCTGCGGGCCGGCCAGCGCGATCTCCTTCACCACCTTGCGGCAGATCTTGGCGATCTCGCGTTCCAGGTTGCGCACGCCCGATTCGCGCGTGTAGTAGCGCACGATGTCCTGGATGGCATCGCTGCCGATCTCCAGCTCTTCCGGCTGCAGGCCGTTGGCCTTGACCTGCTTGGGCACAAGGTAGCGGGTGGCGATGTTGAGCTTCTCATCCTCGGTGTAGCCGGGGATGCGGATCACTTCCATGCGGTCCAGCAGCGGGCCGGGAATGTTGAGCGAGTTCGAGGTGGCCACGAACATCACTTCGGACAGGTCCAGGTCCACTTCCAGGTAATGGTCGTTGAATGCGTTGTTCTGCTCCGGGTCGAGCACTTCCAGCAGCGCCGAAGACGGATCGCCACGGAAGTCCATCGACATCTTGTCGATCTCGTCGAGCACGAACAGCGGGTTCTTGCTGCCGACCTTGTTGAGGTTCTGCACGATGCGGCCCGGCATCGAACCGACGTAGGTACGACGGTGGCCACGGATCTCGGCCTCGTCGCGCACGCCGCCCAGCGACATGCGCACGAACTTGCGGTTGGTGGCCTTGGCGATGGACTGGCCCAGCGAGGTCTTGCCCACGCCCGGCGGCCCGACCAGGCACAGGATCGGTCCCTTCATCTGCTTCACGCGCGACTGTACCGCCAGGTATTCAAGGATGCGTTCCTTGACCTTCTCCAGGCCGTAGTGATCGGCGTCGAGGGTGTCCTGCGCAGCCTTCAGGTCCTTGCGCACCTTGCTGCGCTTCTTCCACGGCACGCCCAGCAGCCACTCCAGGTAGTTGCGCACCACCGCGGCTTCGGCCGACATCGGCGACATCTGCTTGAGCTTGTTCAGTTCGTTGCGCGCCTTGGCTTCAACGGCCTTCGGCATGCCGGCTTCGGCGATCTTGCGGGCCAGTTCTTCCAGCTCCCCCGGTGCGTCGTCCAGGTCACCCAGTTCCTTCTGGATGGCCTTCATCTGTTCGTTGAGGTAGTACTCGCGCTGGCTCTTCTCCATCTGCGACTTCACGCGGCCGCGGATGCGCTTCTCCATCTGCTGCACGTCGATCTCGCCGTCGACCAGGCCGACCAGCATTTCCAGGCGGTCGCCCACGGCCAGCGTTTCCAGCAGGCGCTGCTTGTCGGCGAGGCGCACGCTGATGTGCGCGGCGATGGTGTCGGCCAGGCGCGCCGGCTCATCGATGCCCGACAACGTCTGCAACAGCTCCGGCGGCAGCTTGCGGTTGGTCTTGACGTACTGCTCGAACAGCGACATCAGCGAGCGGGCGATGGCCTCGACCTCGCGCGCTTCGCGCTCGTCAGTGGCGTCGATCTCCACCGCCTGGCCGTGCAGCGAGCCGTTGCGCTCGTCGACGTGGGTGACCTGCACGCGCGACAGTCCTTCGACCAGCACCTTGATGGTGCCGTCGGGCAGCTTCAGCAGCTGCAGCACCTGCGCCAGCGTACCGACCTGGTAGAGGTCGGCCGCATGCGGGTCGTCGGTTTCGGCCGACTTCTGCGCCAGCAGCAGGATGCGCTTGTCCGCCTCCATTGCCTGTTCGAGCGCGTGCATGGACTTGTCACGGCCGACGAACAGCGGGATGACCATGTGCGGGAACACCACTACGTCGCGCAGCGGCAGGACCGGCAGGTCGAGGGTTTCACTTGGGGAACGGGCCATGGGGGCTCCAGGGAAGGGGGAAAACCGCCTCCGGGAGGGCATCTTCCGGAGACAAAAAAAGCCGATGGCCCCGTTATGGGGCCATCGGCTTTCAGATGCAAGGCATTCCTTTAAAATCCTTTCCAATCAACAACCTGGAAGGATCACTCGGCGCCTGCGGCCTTCTGTTCAGGGGCCGCCGGGGTCTGGTAGATCAGGTACGGCTCGGACTTGTGCTCGATCACCGATTCGTCCACGACCACCTTGCTGACGTTCTCCTGCGACGGCAGGTCATACATGGTGTCCAGCAGGACGGATTCGACGATGGTGCGCAGGCCACGGGCGCCGGTCTTGCGCTTGAGCGCCTTCCTGGCGATGGCCGACAAAGCGTCCGGACGGAACTCCAGCTCGACGTTCTCCATCTCGAACAGCTTCTTGAACTGCTTGGTGATGGCGTTCTTCGGCTCGGTCAGGATCTTGATCAGGGCCGGCTCGTCCAGCTCCTCCAGGGTCGCGACCACCGGCAGGCGGCCGACGAACTCGGGAATCAGGCCGAACTTGATCAGGTCTTCCGGCTCGACTTCCGCCAGCACCTTGCCCACTTCCTGCTTGCGCTCGCTGCTCTTCACCTTGGCGCCGAAGCCGATGCTGCCGACGTCGGTGGAACGTGCCTGGATCACCTTGTCCAGCCCAGCAAACGCGCCGCCGCAGATGAACAGGATGTTCTTGGTGTCCACCTGCAGGAATTCCTGCTGCGGGTGCTTGCGGCCGCCCTGCGGCGGAACGCTGGCCACGGTGCCTTCGATCAGCTTCAGCAGGGCCTGCTGCACGCCTTCGCCGGACACGTCGCGGGTGATCGACGGGTTCTCGCTCTTGCGCGAGATCTTGTCGATTTCATCGATGTAGACGATGCCCTGCTGCGCCTTCTCGACGTCGTAGTCGCACTTCTGCAGCAGCTTCTGGATGATGTTCTCCACGTCCTCGCCCACGTAACCGGCTTCGGTCAGCGTGGTGGCGTCGGCCATGGTGAACGGCACGTTGAGCAGGCGGGCCAGGGTCTCGGCCAGCAGCGTCTTGCCCGAACCGGTCGGGCCGACCAGCAGGATGTTCGACTTCGCCAGTTCGACGTCGTCGTTCTTCTGCCGGCTCTCGATGCGCTTGTAGTGGTTGTACACGGCCACGGCCAGGGTGCGCTTGGCACGGTTCTGGCC
The DNA here is from genome assembly GCF_059369635.1 of Stenotrophomonas sp. YJH_SMC_58. Taxonomy (NCBI): domain Bacteria; kingdom Pseudomonadati; phylum Pseudomonadota; class Gammaproteobacteria; order Lysobacterales; family Lysobacteraceae; genus Stenotrophomonas; species Stenotrophomonas sp. YJH_SMC_58. The sequence continues at coordinate 81,718 of NZ_JCAFSW010000009.1, read as the reverse complement.
GATCACGTACTGGTCGAGGACCTCGAGGATCTCGCGCGGCTTGGGCAGCGAACTGCGCGCCGACTGCGCCTTTTCCTCAAGTTCCTCACGGATGATGTCGTTGCACAGCTCCACGCATTCATCACAGATGAACACGCTCGGACCCGCAATCAGCTTGCGCACTTCATGCTGGCTCTTGCCGCAGAAAGAGCAGTAGAGGATCTTGCCGGTGTCCGTGGAACGACCTTGGCGGTCTTCGCTCATGCTTCGCTTACCCAGTTACCCCACCCGCTGAACGGGGGTTCGATTCGAGAATAGCACAGGGCCGAGGGGACACCAGTCCCGCCCGACCCTGCAGGAACGAGGCCTCCATGGCCCCGTGAAGGCCGGTCAACCGGCCTGGATCGACTCATCCGGACGACGCTCCAGGACCTGGTCGACCAGACCGTAGGCCTGCGCCTCGAAGGCGCTCTTGAAGTTGTCGCGCTCGGTGTCGCGGGCGATCGTCTCCAGCGACTGGCCGGTGTGCTTGGCCAGCACCTCGTTCAGGCGCGAACGCAGGGTCAGGATCTCACGCGCGTGGATGTCGATGTCGGTGGCCTGGCCCTGGTAGCCGCCCAGCGGCTGGTGGATCATCACGCGCGAGTTCGGCAGCGCATAGCGCTTGCCGGCTTCGCCCGCGGCCAGCAGCAGGGCACCCATCGAGGCAGCCTGGCCGATGCAGGTGGTGCTCACATTCGGCTTGATGTACTGCATGGTGTCGTAGATCGCCATGCCGGCGGTGACCACGCCACCCGGCGAGTTGATGTAGATGTTGATGTCCTTTTCCGGGTTTTCCGATTCCAGGAACAGCAACTGCGCCACCACCACGTTGGCCATGTGATCGTCGATCGGGCCCACGAGGAAGATCAGGCGCTCCTTCAACAGGCGCGAATAGATGTCGTAGGCACGCTCGCCGCGGCTGGTCTGCTCGACCACCATCGGAACCAGGTTCAGGGCTTTGGTTCGGTTGTCCATTACGTGAGGTACCTATCTTGGGGGGCAACAACCCCGCGCCGGCAAAGGCGCGGGGCATCCGGTGATCCGCCCGGGCTTACTGGCGGATCGCGTCCTGGAACGACAGCTTCTCTTCGGTGTGCTGGGCACGCTCGGCGATCCAGTCGATCACCTGCTCTTCCATCACACGGTTCTGCAGGCCAGACATCAGCTGGGGGTCGTTGCGGTACATCTCAATGACCTGCTCCGGCTCTTCGTAGGTCGAAGCGATCAGACGCATCGTTTCGTTCAGGCGCTTGGCTTCCAGGCGCAGGTCGTTGATGCGGGCCACTTCACCGACCAGCAGGCCGACCAGCACGCGCTTGGCGGCCGCTTCCTTGAAGCCTTCGTGGGCATCGGCCGGGATCTCGCCGACGTTCTGGCCGTTGCGGCGGATCTGCTCGACCTGCTGGGCCAGCATGGCACGGGCTTCGTTCTCGACCAGGCGCGGCGGCATTTCCACCGAGGAATAGGCGGCGATCAGCTGCTCGCCCACTTCGCGGCGCAGGCGGTTCATCAGGGCGCCCTTCAGCTCGCGCTCCAGGTTGGCGCGGATGTCGCTGCGGAACTGCTCCACATCGCCACCCTTCACGCCGAAGCTCTTGATGAAGGCTTCGTCGACCGCCGGCACGACCGGCTCGGACACTTCGGCGACCTTGACGGTGACCTGCACGGTCTTGCCGGCCAGCACCGGCACACGCCAGTCCGCCGGGAACTCGACGTCCAGGGTCTTCTCTTCGCCCTTGGCCAGGCCGACCAGGCCCTTTTCAATGGTCTCGAACATCATGCCCTGTCCGAGCACGATCGAACCCTTCTCGGTGCCTTCGCCCGGCAGGCGCTCTTCACCGGCCTGCGACCAGGTTTCCACCGCGACCAGGTCACCGTCCTGCGCGCCACGGCTGACCGGGGCCCAGGTACGACGCTGGTTCTGCAGGTTCTCGATCATCTGGTCGATGTCGGCGTCGGTGATCTCGGCGGTGTGGCGCACGACAGTCAGCTTGCTGACGTCGATGTCGCCGAAGTCCGGCACCACTTCCACGGTGGCCACGAAGGAGAATTCACCCTCGTCGCCCTTGTCGATGCGCGGGCTGCCGACGATGCGCAGATCGTGCTCGCGCACGGCCGCGTCGAAGGTTTCGCGCAGCAGGCCGTCCAGCGCCTCGCCACGGACCTGCGCGCCGAAGCGCTGCTCGATCACCTTGGCCGGCACCTTGCCCGGACGGAAACCCTTGATGCGGGTGGTACGGGCGATTTCGCCCAGGCGGCCGACGATGTGGCTCTGCAGACGGTCTTCCGGCAGCGAGAAGCTCAGGCGGCGTTCCAGGTTGCCGGTGGATTCGATCGAAGCTTGCATGTTGACTCCTGCCACCGGTGGCGCAGGCCCCCGGCTCGATGATTGGGATGAAACGGTTGTAAGGACACGACGTCTGGGACGCGCCTGCTTGCCGCAGCCCTTTAGTTTCGCCCAATTCGGCCTGCACTGCCAGCGCGTGCCGGTCAAGGGGGTCAGCGGGGCCCGATCAGGGCGGGGGACAGGCCGGCACTGGTGCGAAAGGGGGGACTCGAACCCCCACGCCTTGCGGCACTGGAACCTAAATCCAGGGCGTCTACCAATTCCGCCACTTTCGCGTGGCCGGCACAGGCGTTCATTGTCGCAGGCGCCGGCTGGAATCGGAAGGCCTGCACAAAACTGAACATGACAGGCAGGCACATCGTCCGCGCCAAAGGCCGTCCCGAAAGTCAGGCGACCGTTCGGGACGGCAGCCACTCAGTGTTTCGCCGCGGCAGGGCGCGCAGATGCGTCAGCGCCCTGCCCAGCCGCATCCACCTTGCGGATGTCCACGCCACCATCATCGGTGCGACGCAGGTCCACAGCCTCGCTGGCGGCCCCACCCTCCGCCAGCGATGCCGGCTGCGCGACTCCGGCGATCGGGCGCGCCGGAACGGCCCCGGTGCCCGCATCGCGCTCGACCGTCTTCGCCGGGTCACTGCCAGGTGCGCAGGCCATCAGCGCCAGCAACGCGAAAGGAACCCACGCCATCCGGCACAGTCGGTTGATATCGGTCATCAGCTTCTTCCTTCTTACATGCGCCCTCGGCGCGGAAGATCCATTGGGTGCGATGAAAGAGGCAATGCGGTGAGAAGCAGCGCACAGCATTGAGAACACTGATGACGCACATGCCCCTGGTTTCAGCACCGCTTCAGTAGATCCGCGCCATGCGCCGCTTCAGTAGATCCACGCCATGCGTGGATGAAGCGCAACCCGGCAAACAGGCAAGAAAAAAGCCACTTGGCGAACCAAGTGGCTTTCGTCTGGTGGGCTGTCAAGGATTCGAACCTTGGACCTATTGATTAAGAGTCAACTGCTCTACCAACTGAGCTAACAGCCCGAAATCGGGGCGCGAATTATGACCCGATCCGCTCGGTGGGTGCAAGCACTTTTTTCAACATCGTTGAAACAAGCGCTGCAGTCCCGCTGCCGCTGCAGAACCCCGCCAAGCGGAGCGCTTCAGCGCGTGATCCATCGAAATGACGGGTTCACACTTATAAGAAAAAAGCCACCTGGCGTACCAGGTGGCTTCTGTCTTGGTGGGCCGTCAAGGATTCGAACCTTGGACCTATTGATTAAGAGTCAACTGCTCTACCAACTGAGCTAACGGCCCGTGAAACTCAGACGCACATTGTAGCGTGCATTCTGTTTATTGCAATACCGCTCCGGCTGCGCCGATACGGTTGAAACAGTGGGGTGGCTGAGGGGATTCGAACCCCCGACCACCGGAATCACAATCCGGTACTCTAACCAACTGAGCTACAGCCACCACTGAAACTTCTGCTCCCCTGCCGATGCTGCCAGCAGTGGAACCTGATGCGTTGCGACCGGGTGGGACCAGAAGGCCGTCCCCTGAAGCGAGTCCGGCATTTTCCGGGAGTCGCGAAGGAATTGCAAGCATTTCTTCACATTGATGTGCCGGTCGCCATTCCGCCCCGCGTCGCGCTGCGCACGCGCCCGCCTCAGCGCCGATCCTCATCCAGCAGTGACTTGAACAGATCGGCCGACGGCATCTGCGAAAGCGGGATTTCCGCCATCTTGAACCACTGCGTCGGCGCTTCCGGATGGGGTCCCGACAGCACCACCCTGCCCTTCCCGTGGCGATACGACGCAGCCGCAATGTCGCCATTGGTGTAGCGGGAAATCACCTTGAACCCTTGGTCGCGTGGCGCCTTGGGCAGGTAGGGACCGTCCTGGAAGTACACCGTCTGGCGGCGCCCGTCCCAGACGACGGGAATCACGGCATCGTCTTCATCCTGCACCGGGAATCCCGGCCTGCCGGCCTCGGCGTCCAGGTCCTGCGCCAACAGGCCCAGATGCGATGCACCGGCCAGGTAGGCCCCCATGCACAGGCCGATGTAGGTTCCACCTGCATCGACGAAACGACGGATGACTGCCGCCCCCTCTTCGCCCACCGCCGCCATCGCGGCGTCGATGTCCTGCCCGCCCCCCGGCTGCACATAGGCCCGGTAGCGCGACGTGGCCAGCGAATCGACATCGACGGCCTCGCCCGGGCCGACGAACACCACGTGATAGTCCGGACGCGAACGATGGATGGCCTGTTCGACGGCCTCCGAACACCCTGGGCAACCGGCCTCGCCGCGGTAGACCGCAATCACTGGGGCGTTGGCGGACGCCTGCACGGCAAGCCCCAGGCCCATCGCCAGCAGCAGACAGCGCGATCGCGCAACGGTGTTCATCAAGGGATGGCTCAGCGCAGTCACCCCGGCATGGGGCAGGCCGACTATGCATCGGCCACGACGGACCAGATTGAATGCGCGCCAACACAGCGCAGGACCAGGCAGAGGCCGGTAACAACAGGACCTGCAGGAGATGGGTGAAATGGCGCGCCCGACAGGAATCGAACCTGTAACCGCCGGCTTAGAAGGCCGGTGCTCTATCCAGTTGAGCTACGGGCGCCCGGACCGGAACGGTGTCCAATCCGACGTGATGTGGGATTGGTCGGGGTAGAGGGATTCGAACCCCCGACATCCTGCTCCCAAAGCAGGCGCGCTACCAGACTGCGCTATACCCCGGTCTTGCAATCCCCTCGGGGCCAGGCCCGGGGAGCTGGTCATTGTGGCCAAGCGCATCATGAACTGTCAACGCGGGCGACTCGAACGCGACGCCTGGCACGGCACCACGTGCAGCCATCAGCTATGCTCCCGGTCATCGGCCGGATGGCCGTCCAGCCCCTCATCCGCACGGAGAACACGCATGCGCAGCGGCAACCCGGCTCTTTCCGAGTCGACCTTCCTCGACCTCGCCAGCGGCTCGGTGGTGACCAGCCCCGACCAGGTGATGACTCTCAACGGCACCGCCAACAAGACCGGCATCCTGCTGTTGTTGACCGTGCTGACCGCGGCGTTCGCCTGGAGCCAGGCGGTCGACGAGTACGGCCAGATTTCCGGCAGCGCGAGCCTGTACGCCATCGGTGGCGCGATCGGCGGCCTGGTGCTGGCGTTGATCACCATCTTCAAGAAGGAATGGTCGCCGGTCACCGCGCCGATGTACGCGCTGGTCGAAGGCCTGTTCCTGGGCGCCGTGTCGGCGCTGTTCAACATGAAGTACCCGGGTATCGTGTTCCAGGCCGTACTGCTGACCTTCGGCACCCTGGCCGCCCTCCTGGTCGCATACCGCAGCGGCGTGATCAAGGCCACCGAGAACTTCAAGATGGGCGTGGTCGCCGCCACCGGCGGCATTGCCTTGCTCTACCTGGCATCGTTCGTGCTGGGCTTTTTCAACATCAACGTGCCGGTGATCCATGACTCCAGCTGGCTGGGCATCGCTTTCAGCCTGTTCGTGGTGGTCGTGGCTGCATTGAACCTTGTACTGGACTTCGACTTCATCGAGACCGGCGTGGCCCAGCGCGCGCCGAAGTACATGGAGTGGTATGGCGCATTCGGCCTGATGGTGACCCTGGTCTGGCTGTATGTGGAATTCCTGCGCCTGCTGTCGAAGATCCAGCAGCGCTGAATCGGAACATGCCATAGACGACAAAGGGCGCCTCTCGTGGCGCCCTTTTTCGTTCCTCCCTCAGCGCGCCAGCAGCGTCGGCAGCGACGAGGCCAGCAACGCAATGCCTGATGCGGTCAGCAGGCCCAGTACGACCTGCCTGAAGCGCAGCTCGCTGATGCCGATGTAGACGCGCGCGCCCAGCAGGGTCGGCACCAGCATGGCTGGCGCCACGATGGCGAAGTACGGGAGCATCTGCCGGCTCACCAGGCCACTGCCGACATAGGTGGCCATGGTCACCGCCAGCATGGCCAGATTGAAGTTCTGGATGACCGCGCGCTGCTCGTCCTTGCCGAAGCCGCGCAGCGTGCTCCACAACGTCGGCACCGGGCCGGCGAAGCCGCCGATGCCGCTGAGCACGCCACCGGCCATGCCAGCAATCGCATCACCGATACGGCCGCCGACGCGGACCGCAGGCAACGAGCGCGCCATCAGCATCACCGGGCACCACAACGCCAGGAAGCCGCCCAAAAGCGCCTTGAACCAGTCCATGTCCAGCTGCGGCAGCACCATCACGCCCAGCGGAATGCCGGCCAACCCGCCCAGCACGAACGGCAGCAGCAGGCGCAGGTTGAATCCGCGGCGCACGGTGAACACCGCGACCAGCTGGCCGACCAGCGCGCCGAACACCGACAGCGTGGCCGCCAGTCGCGGCTCCAGCCCCCATGCCCAGAACGACATCGCCACCATGCCAAAGGCGAAGCCGGACAGGCCCTGCACGAATCCGGCGACGATCGCGCCCAGTGCGACCAGCAGATACACCGACTCCATCACCACCTCGGCTGCAACCGCGCGACTACCCTGCCGCGCCCATCTGTGCAGCGTAGTGCGCCGCAAGGTGCTCGACCAGCGCGCGCACTTTCGGCGCCAGCGCACGTGCATGCGGATACAGCGCGAAGTAGTGCCGCTGTCCGGCGTGCCAGGCCGGCAGCACACGGATCAAACGACCGGCGCGTAGGTCTTCCTGCACGGTCAGTGCGGTGAACAGGCTGATGCCCATTCCCGCAAGCGCGGCGGCATACAGTGCCGGCGTGGCATCCACGCGCAGGCGCTGGCCAGCCTCGATGTTCATGCTGGCACCACGCGGCCCCTGCAGCTGCCAGGGCGGCATTGACGGCGTGGGACTGAAGCCCAGCAGCGTGTGCTGCGCGAGATCCGATGCCTGACGCGGCAGGCCATGACGCGCCAGGTAGGCTGGCGCGGCCACCAGGATGCGCGAGCAGCTGGCCAGTTCACGTGCGACCAGCTGGCTGTCCGGCAACGCATGCGCGATGCGCAGGGCCAGGTCAAACCCACCACCGACGACATCGACCAGCTGATCATCGGCCGACAGATCCAGCGAAACCTGCGGGTAACGCTGCAGGAACGACGGCAACCAATGCGGCAACTCCTGGCTGGCCACGACCTGCGGCACGCTGATGCGTACGCTGCCACTGGGTTGCGCCTGCCCGGCGCGGGCACGGTCGTCCGCCTCCTGCAGGCGGTCCAGCAGCGTTGCCGCCTCGCGGTAGTAGCCGCGCCCGGCCTCGGTCAATGACAGCCGGCGGCTGTTGCGATCGAGCAAGCGAACCTGCAGATGCTCTTCCAGCTGGCGCAGTTGCCGTGACATCGCCGAGTGGGTGGTCCCCAGGCGTTCAGCGGCCGCGGTGAAACTGCCCGCGTCAACGATGGCGCGCAGCGCACGCAGGGCGGCAAAGTGATCCATCGGCGGGCAGCTCCATGTGGCGGGGCCCACGGCATGCGGGCCCCGCCAGCTTATCAAGCGCCGTCGCCGGCCTTGCGCACCGGCAACGCCAGGATCGCGTCGGTACTCATGACATCACCGAAGGCGTCTTCGATCTGCGCCAGCGAGGCATCGTGCAGCGCGCGATGATCGATGCGCTGGCCACCGGCCAGGTCCAGGTCACGACTGGCGCTGGCATCGGACGACACGATCACCCGGTAACCACGGGGTGCGGCCGCCGCGTCGCGCGCGGCACCGGCCACACAGGCATGGGTCTGCAGGCCGGTGACGATCAGGGTGTCGATGCCGGCATCCTTCAGCACCGTGTCGAGCACCGCGGCCGAGTTGCCAGCGAACACACTGACGTTGTCCTTCTGCACGACCGTCTCGCCCTTGCGCGGCTGCAGGTCGCGATGGAAGTCGGCATTGACGCTGCCCTGCGCGAACAGCGGTGCACCGGCCGGCAACACGTGCTGCACGTGGATCACGCGGATGCCGTGGGCATCGGCGAACGCGACCACCCGCTTGGCCTGGCGCAGTGCGGCCACGCCATCGGGAATGACCATGCGGCCACCGGCAAAGCCCGGCGCGGCCTTGGCATCGAAGTACTCGTTCTGGAAGTCGATCACCAGCACGGCGGTCCTCGCTGCATCCAGCGAGGTCGCGACCGGCGCGCCCGCCATATAGCGGATGGTGGGATGGGCCGACTCGGCGGCAACAACCGGAATGGTGGCGGCCATGCCGATCAGGCTGGCCAGGCCGAAGGCGGTGAGATTCATGGAGCGACTCCTGTGCAGTGGAAAGTGGGCACAGGATGCAGAGCGGATGGCGCACGAACCAGCCGTGCAACAGCACATGATCTGTGCGAAATACGCACAGACAACCCCTGTAGACCCCCCCATGGGTGGCTGCGGACCAAAGCCCCGCCATCCACGCATGGCGTGGATCTACGAGTCAGCCCACAACGCAACGGGGCGCCCGAAGGCGCCCCGCTGTGGATTCAACCGAGGTCGCCCGGCCGCTTACAGGCGGCTGGCGATGGCCTGGGCAAAGCTCATGGTGGTGCCGGTACCGCCCAGGTCGCCGGTCAGCGAATCCTTGGCTTCCATGGTGGCCACGATGGCCTTGCGCAGGCGCTCGGCGTTTTCCGGCTGGCCGATATGGTCCAGCATCTGCGCGGCTGCCAGCAGCAGCGCGCACGGGTTGGCCTTGCCCTGGCCGGCGATGTCCGGCGCGGTGCCGTGCACGGCTTCGAAGATCGCGGCGTCCTTGCCGATGTTGGCACCCGGGGCCAGGCCCAGGCCACCCACCAGGCCGGCGCACAGGTCGGAGATGATGTCGCCGAACAGGTTGGTGGTGACAATCACGTCGAACTGTTCCGGACGCATCACCAGCTGCATGCAGCAGTTGTCGACGATCATTTCCTGGAACTCGATGTCCGGGTACTGCGCGGCCACTTCACGGGCGACGTTCAGGAACAGGCCCGAGGTCGACTTGATGATGTTGGCCTTGTGCACAGCGGTGACCTTCTTGCGGCCGGTGCTCTTGGCCAGCTCGAAGGCGTAGCGCACGATGCGCTCGGAGCCCTTGCGGGTGATGCGGGTGCCGGAGAAGGCGGTCTCGCCGTCGGCCGACACTTCCTGGCCTTCGGCCAGGTAGGCACCCTCGGTGTTCTCACGAACGGTGATCAGGTCGACGTTGTCGAAACGCGACTTGGTGTTCGGGAAGGTGTGGGCCGGACGCACGTTGGCGTACAGGTCGAAATGGCGGCGCAGGCTGACGTTGATCGAGGTGAAGCCACCACCGACCGGGGTGGTCAGCGGGCTCTTCAGCGCGACCTTGTTGCGCGCGATCGATTCCAGGGTCACCGCCGGCATCAGGTCGCCGTGCTTTTCCAGGGCCACCAGGCCGGCGTCGGCGTCTTCGTACTCCAGCCCAGTCTTGAGCTGGTCGAGCACGAACAGGGTGGCGTCCATGATTTCCGGGCCAATGCCGTCGCCGCGGATGACCGTAATTTTCTGCGTCATTGATCGATGTTCCGAACAGGGGGAAAAACGCCGTCCGGACGTGCCCGGAAACGCCGGCGCAAAGGAAGTTTCACCGGCAATTATGCCTGAGACGGGGCCGAGGTCCCAAATAGACCATGGTCCCAGTGCCCGGCTCAGGCAGTGTGCCCGCGCGCGTTGGCGGCTGGATCGCGGAAAAGCACGGTAGTGCCGGCCGCTGGCCGGCAACCTCGGCCAGGTCGAGTTCAGGCGATGCCGGCCAGCGGCCGGCACTACCCTCAGTGCTCGTGCGCTGCCGGAGCGCTGGCGCCGCCTTCGAGCTGGTCGAGGAAGTCGACCGCGCGGCGCAGGTGCGGGATCACGATGGAACCGCCGACCACCAGGCCGACCGAGAAGGTCTCGAAGAACTCTTCACGGGTCACGCCGGCGTCCTTGCACTGGGCCACGTGGTAGCTGATGCAGTCGTCGCAGCGCAGCACCATCGAGGCCACCAGGCCCAGCAGTTCCTTGGTCTTCACGTCCAGCGCGCCGGCCTGGTAGGTCTGCGTGTCCAGTGCGAAGAAGCGCCGCACCACCTGGTTCGGTTCGCCCAGGATGCGTTCGTTCATGCGCTTGCGGAACTCGGTGAATTCGGCGATGCGGTCCTTGCTGCCGTCGTCGGCCGCGCTCATGCCTGGCCCTGCCCGGCCAGCAGCGGCTCGAGCTTGCCTTCACGGTGCAGGGCCATCATGTCGTCGTAGCCGCCCACGTGGACGTCGCCGACGAAGATCTGCGGCACGCTGGTGCGGCGGGTCAGTGCCATCATCTTCTCGCGCTCGGCCGGGTCCAGGTCGATGCGGACCTCGGTCCACTGCTGGCCCTTGCTCTTCAGGAAGTTCTTGGCGGCCACGCAATACGGGCAGACGGCGGTGGAATAGATGGTGATGGCGGGGGCGCCGCCGGCGGTCTGGGCTGTCACGGGAAACTCCACGATGGATCGACGGTCTACATATGGTACCGGTGCGCTGGAAATTCCACGCCACCGCCGCAACACTGTGGGTTAACGAATGGTTGCCCCCTGCCCTGCCACGCTTGGCGCGCCCTGCCCGAGGACCTTCCGCTTGCGAGCCCTGCTGCTGACTACCGCCGTTACCCTGGCCCTGGCCATGCCGCTGGCCCAGGCCCAGGCCCAGGCCCAGGAGAAGCTGCCCGACATCGGCTCCTCGGCCGGCGAGCTGCTGACCCCGGCGCGCCAGGCCGAGTACGGCGCGATGATGCTGCGCGAGCTGCGCAACTATGGCTACCTGCTGGATGACCCGCTGGTCAACGACTGGCTGCAGACCATGGGCACCCGGCTTGGCTCCAACAGCGACCAGCCGCGCCAGCCCTACACGTTCTTCGTGATGAAGGACCGCCAGATCAACGCCTTCGCCACGCTGGGCGGCTATATCGGGGTCAATGCCGGCCTGGTGCTGACCGCCGAGCGCGAGGACGAGGTGGCTGCAGTGCTGTCGCACGAAATCGCCCACGTCACCCAGCAGCACGTGCTGCGCGGGGTCGAACGCGCCCAGCGCGACCAGATACCGATCCTGCTCGGCATGCTGGCGGCGGTGGTGGCCGCGCAGGCCAGCAACAGCACCTCCTCCGGCAACGCGACGATGGCCGCGATCAGCTCCGGCATGGGCCTGATGCAGCAGCGGCAGATCAACTACACCCGCTCCAACGAATCGGAGGCCGACCGCCTCGGCATCCGCACCCTGTCGCGCAGCGGCTACGACGTGGATGCCATGGCCGGCTTCTTCGAGCGCATGTCGGCGGCGATGCGCGGCAACGAGGGCGGCTACAGCGTGCCCGAGTTCCTGCGCACCCATCCGGTCAACATCACCCGCATCAGCGAGGCCAAGGCCCGCGCCGAGCAGATGAAGAAGGACACGGTGCTGCTGACCACCAGCACCCCCAGCGGCGAGCGCAAGGAGCGGGTGAATCCAGCCGATCCGGGCCTGGCCGAGCCGCTGCTGCGCGGAAACAACCCGTTGCTTCCCAGCAGCGTGCTGCGCGTTCCGGTCGGCCAGCTGGCCCGTGGCGCCAGTGGCGACTTCGAGTGGGCGCGCGAGCGCCTGCGCGTGCTGAGCGCCGATTCCACCGCCGAGCTGGAGCGCGAATACGCGGACATGGCCAAGCGGCAGAAGGACGGTCTCAACGACGCCCAGCGCTATGGCCAGGCGCTGGCGGTCATGCGCGGCGGCCGCAGCGGTGCCACGCAGGCCCGGCAGACCCTGGCCAGCCTGCTACAGACCCGCCCGGACAACCTGTGGCTGGCACTGGGCCTGGGCGAGGCCGAATCGCGTGCCGGACTGGGCGCGCAGGCCAACACCCGTTTCGAGCAGCTGCTGCGCGAGCACCCCAACAGCCGGCCCGTGGCCCTGACCTACGCCGAGATCCTGAACGAACAGGGCACCCGCGAGGCGGGCCAGCGCGCGCAGGCCATGCTGCGGCCCCTGCTGTCGCAAAGTGGTAACGATCCGGTCTTCCAGCAGCGATACGCCCGCGCCAGCGAGCTGGCCGGTGACAGCGTGCGCGCCAGCGAGGCCTATGCCGAGGCCGCCTTCCTCAGCGGCCGCCCGGAGCAATCGCTGATGCAGCTGCAGGCCCTCAAGCGCAACCCGGCGCTGGACTACGTGGGTCGGGCGCGGGTGGATGCGCGCATCGAGGCGATCACCCCCACCGTGCTGGAGCTGCGCCGCCAGGGCGTGCAGGACCCGGACCTGGACCGCCGCTGAGTGCTGCGTGACCGGTCGATGGCAATCCCGACCGGTTCCGGCCAGGTAGTCACAAACATGTCATCAAACCGTAGTCTACTGGCACCACTCCAGTAACCGAGCCCTACGGTGTCCTCGTGCAGAAACGCATCCTGATCGTCGATGACGAGCCCGCGATCCGTGAAATGGTCGCCTTCGCCCTGCGCAAGGGCGATTACGAACCGGTCCACGCCGGCGATGCCCGTGAGGCCCAGACCGCCATCGCCGATCGCGTCCCCGACCTGATCCTGCTGGACTGGATGCTGCCCGGCACCAGCGGCCTGGACCTGGCCCGCCGCTGGCGCAAGGAAACGCTGACCCGCGAAGTGCCGATCATCATGCTGACCGCCCGCGGTGAAGAGAACGACCGCGTAGGTGGCCTTGAAGCCGGCGTCGACGACTATGTGGTCAAGCCGTTCTCGGCGCGCGAACTGCTGGCCCGCATCCGGGCGGTCATGCGCCGCGCCCGCGAAGACGACGAGGACGGCAGCGTGGCCGTCGGCCCGATCCGCATCGACGGCGCCGCCCATCGCGTGTTCGCCAACGACCAGCCGGTGCCGATCGGCCCGACCGAGTACCGCCTGCTGCACTTCTTCATGACCCACCCCGAGCGCGTCTACACCCGCGCCCAGCTGCTGGACCATGTGTGGGGCGGCAGCGTGTACGTGGAGGAGCGCACCATCGACGTGCACATCCGCCGCCTGCGCAAGACGCTGGAACCGTTCAACGCCGAGAACATGGTGCAGACCGTGCGCGGCGCCGGCTACCGCTTCTCCACCGCGACCTGAGTCTCGTCGTGCCGACGCCGCGCACCCGCGGGTGCCGGCGCCGGCAACTCTGCTATAACCCTCGGTTCACCCCAGTGAACCGCCGCACTTCAACGACGAGATCGCAATGCCCCGCCACATCCGCTCTGCCTGGTTGAAGACCCTGGCCACCGTTGCCGCGGTACTGCTGTTCTCCGGACTGGTGGGGTGGTTCACGGGTCACCTGTGGCTGTGCATCGCACTGGGCGCGCTGGCCACCCTGGCCTGGCATTACTGGCGGCTGCGCAGCGTGCTGCGCCGGCTGACCGCGCGCCAGCGCTGGGACACCGCCGAGGAAGGCACCGGCGTCTGGAACGAGCTGGACCGCCTGCTGTACCGCAACCAGGTGGAAATGCGCGTTCGCAAGCGCCGCCTGCTCGACATGCTGCGCAGCTACCGCGCCGCGGCCGCCGCGCTGCCCGATGCCGTGGTGGTGCTGGACCGCAACAGCCAGCGCGTGCAGTGGTTCAACGAAGCGGCCACCGCCCTGCTTGGCCTGCATCATCCGGGCGACCTCGGCGAGGCGCTGGTCGAACGCCTGCAGCCGATGCCGCTGGCGCACTGGTTGGCCGGCGGCCGCAACGCCGAGCCGATCCTGGACGTGCCCTCACCGGTCGATCCTGCGATCCGCCTGAACCTGCGACTGATTCCGTATTCTTCGGACTACTGGCTGCTGATCGCCCGCGACGTCAGCAAGCTGCTGCGCCTGGAACAGGTGCGCCGCGACTTCGTCGCCAACGTTTCACACGAACTGCGCACGCCGCTCACCGTGGTCCACGGTTACCTGGACATGATGGACCCGGAGGATTTCCCGGGCACCGGTCCGATGCTGGAAGAAATGCGCAAGCAGAGCCAGCGCATGGCCCAGCTGGTGGAAGACCTGCTGACCCTGTCGCGGCTGGAATCGCAGGAGCACAGCGAGGAAGAGACCGTCGCCATGCAGCCGATGCTGGCCACACTACGCCGCGAGGCCGAAGCGCACAGCCAGGGCCGCCACCAGATCAGCATCGACGATCTGGCCGGCGTCGACCTGCAGGGTTCCACCAAGGAGCTGCATAGCGCCTTCTCCAACCTGGTCACCAATGCGGTGCGCTATACGCCGGCCGGTGGCCGCATCGCCGTGGAGTTCCGCCGCGAAGGCGAGGGCGCGGTGCTGGCAGTGCGCGATTCCGGTTACGGCATCCCGGCTTCCCACCTGCCACGCCTGACCGAACGTTTCTACCGTGTCTCCAGCAGCCGCTCCCGCGAAAGCGGCGGTACCGGCCTGGGCCTGTCCATCGTCAAGCACATCCTCGGCCTGCACCACGCGCGGCTGGAGATTGAAAGCGAGGTCGGCAAGGGCTCGGTGTTTTCCTGCCATTTCGATGCCGACCACGTGCGCCCGCGCGAGTCCGCCCCCCTGACTTCCATCGAAGAATGACGCCATGAGCAGCCTCGGATCCCTCCCCCTCCCCGTGAGCCCGGACAACGATCCGTTGCGCGACCCGGCGCTCTACATCAACCGCGAGCTGTCGCAGCTGGATTTCAACTTCCGCGTGCTGGCGCAGGCGATGGATCCGCAGGTGCCGCTGCTGGAGCGCCTGCGCTTCATGTGCATCTCCTGCACCAACCTGGACGAGTTCTTCGAGATCCGCGCCGCCGCCGTCCGCCACGCGCAGGAATTCGGCCTGCCACCGGCACCGGACGGGATGAGCCCGCAGGCGATCCTCAACGCCATCCACGACCGCGCGGCACAACTGGTCGACCAACAGTACCGCTGCTGGAACGAGACGCTGCGCCCGGCGCTGATGGAGGCCGGCATCGGCGTGCTCGGCCGCCACTCCTGGACCGATCGGCAGAGGCGCTGGCTGCGCGCCTATTTCCGCAACGAGATCATGCCGGTGCTGTCGCCGCTGGGCCTGGACCCGGTGCACCCGTTCCCGAAGATCCTCAACAAGTCGCTGAACATCGTGGTGGTGCTGAAGGGTACCGACGCGTTCGGCCGCGCCGGCCATCTGGCCATCGTGCGTGCGCCGCGCTCGCTGCCGCGCATCATCCAGCTGCCGGAGAAGCTCGGCGGGTCGCAGAATTTCGTGTTCCTGTCCTCGGTGCTGTCCACCTTCGTCGATGAGCTGTTCCCGGGCATGGAAGTCCAGGGGGCCTACCAGTTCCGCGTCACCCGCAACTCCGAGCTGGTGGTGGACGAGGAGGAGGTGGAGAACCTGGCGCTGGCACTGCGCGACGAACTGGTCGATCGCGGCTACCGGCCGGCGGTGCGGCTGGAAATCGCGCAGGACATGCCGCGCGAGATCGTGCGCACCCTGCTGCAGAACTTCGGCCTGACCGAGAACGCGGTGTACCGCATCGACGGCCCGGTCAACCTCAACCGCATCATCCAGTTGTACGACCTGATCGCACAGCCGGACCTGAAGTACCCGCCAATGACCCCGCGCACGCTGCGCGACAGCGACGGCATCTTCGAGACCGCGGCGCGCCAGGACCTGCTGCTGCACCACCCGTTCGATGCTTTCACCGCGGTGCTGGACCTGATCCGGCAGGCGGCGATCGACCCCAACGTGCTGGCGATCAAGCAGACCCTGTACCGCACCGGCAAGGATTCGCTGATTGTCGATGCGCTGATCCAGGCCGCGCGCAACGGCAAGGACGTGACCGTGGTCGTTGAACTGCGCGCACGCTTCGACGAAGAGGCAAACCTGGGCCTGGCCGATCGCCTGCAGGAAGCCGGCGTGCAGGTGGTGTACGGCGTGGTCGGCTACAAGACCCACGCCAAGATGCTGCTGATCGTGCGCCGCGAGGGCCGCAAGCTGCGCCGCTATGTACACCTGGGCACAGGCAACTACCACAGCGGCACCGCCCGCGCGTACACCGACATCAGCCTGATCACCGCCGATGCGGACATCGGCAACGACGTGCACCTGCTGTTCCAGCAGCTGTCCGGGCTGGCCTCGAAGATGAAGCTCAAGCGCCTGCTGCAGTCGCCCTTCACCCTGCACACCGGCATCCTCGGCCGCATCGAGCGCGAAACGCGCATCGCCGCCGCCGGCCGCCCCGCGCGGATCATCGCCAAGATGAACGCGTTGAACGAACCGCAGGTGGTGCGCGCGCTGTACGCCGCCTCGCAGGCCGGCGTGCAGATCGACCTGATCATCCGCGGCGCCTGCACCCTGCGCCCGGGTGTGCCGGGCATCTCGGACAACATCCGCGTGCGCTCGATCGTCGGCCGCTTCCTGGAGCACAGCCGCGTCTACTGGTTCGGCAACGACGGCGCACCGGAGATGTACTGCGCCAGCGCCGACTGGCTGGAGCGCAACCTGCTGCGCCGGGTCGAGACCTGCTTCCCGATCCTCGACCCGGAGCTGGCCAAGCGGGTCTACCGCGAGGTGCTGCAGAACTACCTGGACGACAACCTCAACGCCTGGGAACTGGACGCGGACGGCATTTACCACAAGCGTGCCCCGGCCCACGACGAAGCCCCGCATTCTGCGCAGATGGCGTTGATGCAGGGGCTGTAAACCGGTGTGTCGACCAAGGTCGACACCTACCAAGAGCAGTAGGCACCGATTTTGGGCGGGATAGGATCAGTGCCGACCAACGGTCGGCACCCACCATCAGATCGCAGAAATCTGTCAAAGGCGGGGTGGGTCCGCCAACCCACAGATAGCTCGCTTTTGCTGTTGCCGTTGATTCGGCGGGTGCAGGGCGCAGCCCTGCCGCACTCCCCTCTTCCAAAATGTGAAGGCCGCGCGGTGACGAGCACACCGCCCCTTCGGCTAACATTCGCCCATGCCGCATACCACTACGACTCCGCCCGCATTGCAGGATGGCGACCTGCTGGCCGCCATCGACCTTGGCTCCAATAGTTTCCACATGGTCATCGCGCGCTACACGCTCGGCCAGCTGCGGGTGATCGACCGGCTGCGCGAGACCGTGCGCATGGCCGATGGCCTGGATGGCAAAGGTGGGCTCTCTTCCGCCGCACGGCAGCGCGCGCTGGAATGCCTGGCCCGTTTCGGCCAGCGCATCCGCAATGTGCCGCCGCACCGGGTACGCGCGCTGGCCACCAACACCGTACGCCAGCTGCGCTCGCCGCAGTCGTTCCTGGTCCCGGCCGAAACCGCGCTGGGGCATGCCATCGAAGTGGTCAGTGGCCGCGAAGAAGCGCGCCTGATCTACCTCGGCGTGGCCCACGCGCAACCGCCCAAGCCTGGCCAGCGCCGGCTGGTCATCGACATCGGCGGCGGCTCCACCGAATTCATCATCGGCATGGGCATGCAGACCCTGGAGCGTGAAAGCCTGCAGGCCGGCTGCATCGCCAGCACCCGCCGCTTCTTCCCCGGCGGCAAGCTGAGCAAGAAGCGCTGGAAGGACGCGCTGGCCGAGATCGGCCGCGAGTTCCAGCCCTTTGCCAGCAAGTACCGCGCACTGGGCTGGCAGGAAGCGCTCGGATCTTCAGGCACGCACAAGGCAATCAGCGAGATCTGCGCGACGATGAAGCTGAGCAAGGGCGCGATCACCGCTGAGGCCCTGCCCCAGCTGCGCGACGAGCTGCTGAAGGCCAAGAAGATCGACGACATCCAGTTGCCGGGCCTGTCCAGCGACCGCCGCCCGATCATCGCCGGCGGCATCCTGGTGCTGGAGGCCGCCTTCCAGGCCCTGGGCCTGCAGAAGCTGCTGGTCAGCAAGGCGGCGATGCGCGAAGGCATCCTGTACGACATCGTCGGCCGTGCCGGTGAGAACGACCTGCGCGACGAATCGGTGGCCGCGCTCAGCCAGCGCTACGGCATCGACACGGTACAGGCCGACCGCGTGCAGGACACCGCGCTGTCGCTGCTGGAGCAGGTGCAGGAGCGCTGGAAACTCGATGCCGACGACGCACGCATGCTCGGCTGGGCCGCGCGCCTGCACGAACTCGGCCTGATGATTGCCCACAGCGGCTACCACGTGCATGGCAGCTACGTGCTGGAACACTCGGACATCGCCGGCTTCTCGCGGCAGGAGCAGCAGATGCTGGCCGCACTGGTACGCAGCCATCGCCGCAGCGTGACCAAGACCGCGTTCGACGCCCTGCCCGAGCGCCTGCTGCTGACTGCACGGCGGTTGGCCGCCCTGCTGCGCCTGGCGGTACTGCTCAACCGCGCCCACGAGGACGATCCGCTGCCGGCATTGGAATTGACCGCGGACGACAACCGCCTGTCGCTGATCGTGCCGCAGGCCTTCATCGATGCGCGCCCGCTGCTCCGCGCCGACCTGATCGGCGAGACCGACGGCATCGCCGGGCTGGGCATCCAGTTCCGGCCGTTCGTGGCCTGATCCCTACGGCCAGGGCGGCACGTCATGACGCGTCGCCATTGGCCTGTTCCGCGCGTGTTCGACAAGCTGTTGAAGCTCTACGACCACGGCCCTTCGGAGCCGTGGTCTTTTCTGTTTCCGCGCAGGTTGTCGCTGCCTGCAATTGCCATGACGCTTTCGGTCCAGAGTCGGGGCGAGGGTGCATCGTCCATCGCTCCGCCGTCGATCAGATCAATCGATTGATTCACTTCCGGTTTGTGCGGAAGCGTCATGCCGCTCCATGGCGATTTCGTCCTTTCCCCATACCTCTCCCTCTCCTCCTTCACTAGGTTCGAACAACCACCGCCTGCGGTGGCGTTGGCGCGGCCCGCTTGGCTGCGCACCGAAGACTTCGAAGACTGAGAGAGAGACACCCATGACCATCCGTATTCCCGCACTGGGGCTGGCGATCCGTCGTGCGCTTGCAATCACGGCGACCACAACCCTGGCCGTTCCGGCGCTCGCGCAGCAGGCACCGGAAGCCACCACGCTGGACCGCATCGAAATCACCGGCTCACGCATCCGCCAGGTCGACCTGGAAACCGCACAGCCGGTGCTGACCGTCAGCCGCGCCGACATCGAGCGACAGGGCTTCAACTCCGTTGCCGACATCCTGCAGAACCTGACCGCGACCGGCAGCCCGGCATTGAGCCGCGCCAGCCCGTTGAGCGCCGGGGAAGCCGCCGGCGGCAGCTACGTGAACATGCGTGGCCTCGGTGCGCAGCGCACCCTGGTGCTGGTCAACGGCAAGCGGCTGGGCATGACCACATCTGGTTTTCAGGACATCTCCAGCATTCCTGCCGCTGCGGTGGAACGCATGGAAGTGCTCAAGGACGGTGCCTCGGCCATCTACGGGTCCGACGCGATGGCCGGCGTGGTGAACATCATCACCCGGCGCAACGTTCAGGGTGTAACCGCCAACGTCTATCACGGCCAATACAGTGAAGGCGACGGTGCCCGTACCCAGTACGACGTGGTTGCCGGCTGGTCCAATGACCGTGCTTCCATCAGCGTTGCTGCCGAGCATGTCGAAGAAAAGGGCGTCTGGGCCAGGGACCGCGGCTTCAGTGCCTATACCTATACCGACGGCCACGCGGATGACGGCTGGACCACGGTCGGCCAGTGGGGTCGCATCACCGGCTTCAAGGGCCCCGGCTGCAGCAACAGCCGGGGCTGCAGCTACTCGCTCGACCGTGGCCGCCAGCCGGGCGGACCGGACAGTTTCCACCTCAGCGACAACACACCGTTCACCGGCGATGTCAGCAACAGCAACGAGCAGATGCATCTGCAGACGCCGATCAAGCGCGATTCGATCTTCGTCGATGCGCGCGTGGAGCTGAACGACCAGGTCCGTTTCAACACCCAGCTGGCCTACAACCGGCGCACCACCACGCGCCAGATTGCCGGCTATCCCTTCCAGTCCGGCCCAGCCGGCATCACCCCGATGTCGGCCGACAGCTGGTTCAACCCGTTCGGTAGCCATCACGGCTACGACACGCCCAGCGATGTGCACTGGAACCGTCGTACCTGGGAGATTCCTCGCGTCAGCACCAGCGATCTGACCACCTGGCAGGCCGTCGCGGCACTCGAGGGCAACTTCGAATTCGGCGGTCGCGACTTCGACTGGGAAGCGGGTTACCAGTACAACCGCAGTGAGCTGACCCAACGTGCCACCGGCAACCTGCACAAGCAGCGCGTGGCCGATGCCACCGGTCCTTCGTTCTACAACCCGGCAACCGGCAAGGTCGAATGCGGAACGCCGGATGCGCCGATCGCAGGCTGCAAACCCTGGAACCCGCTGGTTCCGTATGGCCAGGACGATCCCTATGGCCTGACCGGCAACACGGAGCTACAGGACTGGCTGTTCCCGGAAGAACTCACCCGCGGCCGCACCACCACCCGCAACCTGTTCGCCAACCTCAGCGGCAGCCTTGCCAGCCTGCCCGCCGGCGAGCTGGCCTTCGCCGTTGGGGCCGAGAGCCGCCGCGAGGACGGCCGCTTCATCCCTGATGCGCTTGCGCAGACCGGTGCCACCACCAACCTGGCGGCAGGCCCCACCGGTGGCGGCTACCGTGTCGACGAGGCCTACCTGGAACTGAGCGTGCCGGTGCTGCGCGACCTCGCCGGTGCCCGCGAACTGACCCTCAGCGCGGCGACACGGTACTCGGACTACTCCACCTTCGGCGGAACCCTCAACAGCAAGTTCGGCTTCACCTGGAAGCCGATCGATCAGCTGCTGGTCCGCGGCACTTGGGCACAGGGCTTCCGTGCGCCGACCATCGCCAACCTGTACGGCGGCGGCTCGGAGACGTTCACCACCGGCTTCCGCGATCCCTGCGATACGGTCCATGGCGCAGCCGCAAGCAGTGCCGAGGTCCGCGCGCGCTGTGCTGCCGACATCGCCAACGCCGACACCTACCGCCAGCTCGGCCAGGGCAATGAACCCATCACCGGCAGCAGTGGGCAGACGCCCCTGCCCTTCACCAACGGCTCCAATCCCGACCTGCAGCCGGAAACTTCGACCAGCCGCACTCTGGGCCTGGTCTGGAGCCCGACGTTCGCCGAAGGGCTTCACATCGCACTGGACTGGTGGAAGATCCGCATCGACAACACCATCGTCTCCGACCATCCCAACGACATCCTTCGCGACTGCTACGAGCTGGGTATTGCCGAGCGCTGCAGCAGCTTCACCCGCGACCCGGAGCTGGGCATCGTCAACAAACTCAACTTCGGCAACCGCAACAGCGGCTTCCGCCAGGCAGAAGGCTACGACCTGGAGATCGGCCACAAGGTCGAAACCCGCTGGGGCAGGTTGAGCGCCGACTGGAAGTCCACCTATGTGGTCAACGCCGAAGAGAAGACCACCAACGAAGCCGGCGTACCGGCCATCCCCAGCAATGGCATCGCCGGCAATGGCGGCATCGGCTTCCGCGTGCGCTCCAACGCGTCGCTGGGCTGGGAGCATGGCAACCTCGGCCTGACCTGGGGCCTGCGTTACTTCTCCGCCGTCAAGGAACGCTGCCTGGGTGCGGAGGATTATCCGAACGAGTGTTCCCACCCCGACCAGCGCGCGCCGTGGTTCAGCGGTACGCGCGACTACAACCGTCGTGGATCGGTCACCTTCCATGACGTGCAGGCGCGCTACAGACTGCCGTGGGACGCCACCGTTTCAATCGGCGCCAACAACGTGTTCGGCCGCCAGGGCCCGGCCATGTACAGCCAGCCGAGTGCCAACTTCTCCTACTACGGTGGCTTCGACATCGGCCGTTTCATCTACATGAAATACCAGCAGCGCTTCTGATCCACGCACCACGCACGGTGCCCACCACGGCCCTTCGGGGCCGTGGTGGCGTACGCTTCCGGCCGCGTCATCTGCCGGTCGCAAAGCGGTCACATCGGCTACATCGCCAGGCCCGAGCATGCCGGAAACCCGGAGGCCCGCCATGCGCTATGCCATCGTCACCGAGACCTATCCGCCGGAAGTGAACGGCGTTGCCCTCACCGTGCAGGGGCTGGAGCAGGGACTGCGCAATTCCGGCCATGAGATCGACCTGATCCGGCCCCGCCAGGCCAACGAAGCGCTGGACTCCGCACCGGGCACCCTGTTGGTTCCCGGCGCCGCCCTGCCGCGCTACCCCGGCCTGCGCTTCGGCATGCCGGCACCAATCCGGCTCGGTCGCCATTGGCAGCAGCAACGCCCGGATGCCGTCTATGTCGCCACCGAAGGCCCACTGGGTTGGTCGGCGGTGCGCACCGCACGGCGCCTCGGCATCCCGGTGGCCAGTGGCTTCCACACCCGCTTCGACGAGTACCTGCCCGACTACGGCGTGGCCTGGCTACAGGCCGCCGCGATGCGCTGGATGCGCCGCTTCCACAACCAGGCCGATGCAACCCTGGTACCCACCCGCGAACTGCAGCAGTTTCTCGGCGAACAGGGCTTCGAACGCGTACGCCTGCTGGCGCGCGCGGTCGACAGCCAGCAGTTCGATCCGAACCGTCGTGACCCTGCCCTGCGCGAAGAGTGGGGCGTGGACGGCAACGGCCTGGTGGCGATCTACGTTGGCCGCATCGCCGCGGAGAAGAACCTCGGGCTGGCGGTGAAGGCCTTCCGTCGGTTGCAGCAGATCCGTCCGAAGGCCCGCTTCGTGTGGGTGGGCGATGGCCCGGCCCGCGAAAAGCTGGCGCATGAAAATCCCGACTTCATCTTCTGCGGCGTCCAGCGTGGCGATGCGCTTGCACGTCATTTTGCCAGCGGCGATCTGTTCCTGTTCCCCAGCCGCAGCGAGACCTTCGGCAACGTGACCCTTGAAAGCATGGCCAGCGGCGTGGCAACGGTGGCCTTCGACTACGGCGCGGCGCGCGAGTACCTGCGCAATGGCGAGAATGGCGCCGCAGTGGACAACGACGAGCAGTTCATCGACGCGGCCGTGCAACTGGCCGCGAATGACGCGCAGCGCCACATGCTGGGCAGCAACGCCGCACGCGCCATGAAGCGCCTGCATCCGCAGCAGGTGGTGGCGGAATTCGACGCCCTGCTGGCCGAACTGGCCCAGTCGCGGAGGACCGGCCATGCGCACAACGCGGCTTGAACTGCTGGCCGACCGCGAAGCGCGCCTGTGCCGGCGGGCCAACCACTACTGCCGCCGCCGCCGCGTGCGCCGCCTGTTCGCGGTCATCAGCCGGCTCGGTGACGGCGTGTTCTGGTATGTGCTGATGGGCGCCCTGGTGCTGCTTGATGGCTTCGACGGCCTGCGCGCATCGGTGCACATGGCCGCCACCGGCCTGGCCGCGCTGTTGCTGTACAAGGGCCTCAAGCGCTGGACCCGGCGCCCGCGCCCGTATGCCGCCGACCTGCGCATCCGTGCCTGGGTGGCACCGCTGGACGAGTTCAGCTTCCCCTCCGGGCATACCCTGCACGCGGTGTCGTTCACCATCGTGGCGCTGGCCTATTACCCGTGGCTGGCGCCACTGCTGGTGCCGTTCACTGCGGGCGTGGCGCTGTCGCGGGTGGTACTCGGCCTGCACTACCCGTCCGATGTGCTGGCCGCCACCGGCATCGCCATCGGGCTGGCCTCGGCCAGCCTGGCCTGGTTGCCGTTGCCGGTGTAGCCCCCTGGGTCAGATCCGTTTTCCTTCGGAGAGGGATCTGAACCCCACGATGCCGGCGGCGCTACCGTCATCGTTGATGCCCTAGAATGCCCGCATGACCACGTTGTTCATTTCCGACCTGCACCTGGACCCCAGCCGTCCGGAGATCACCGACCTGTTCCTGCGCTTCCTGCGCGAGCAGGCGCCCGGCGCCGATGCGCTGTACATCCTCGGCGACCTGTTCGAAGCCTGGATCGGCGACGACACGCCCTCGCCTGCCGCCGATGCGGTGGCCGATGCACTGAAGGTACTCTCCGACAGCGGCGTGCCGGTGTACTTCATCCGCGGCAACCGCGACTTCCTGCTCGGTGAAGACTATGCGCGCCGTGCCGGCCTGCGCATCCTGCCCGACCCATGCGTGATCGACCTCTACGGTCGCCCGGTGCTGCTGCAGCACGGTGACCTGCTGTGCACCGATGACATTCCCTACCAGCAGTTCCGTGCACAGACGCGTGACCCGGCGTTCCAGGCACAGTTCCTGTCACAGCCGCTGGCAGCGCGTATCGCGTTCGCGCAGAAGGCGCGCGAAGCCAGCCAGGCCCGCCAGTCGGAAATGAAGCAGGGTGATCGCGCGCAGTTCGAGACCGTCACCGACGTGGCGCCGTCCGAAGTCGATGCCACGTTCGCGCGCCATGGCGTGGACACCATGATCCATGGCCACACCCACCGCCCGGCGATCCATTCGCTGCAGGCCGGTGGCCGTGCCTGCACCCGCATCGTGCTGGGTGACTGGTACGAGCAGGGATCGGTGCTGCGCGTGGATGCCGGCGGCTGGTCGCTGGATACGCTCGCGCGCGAATGATGGGTCCGAAGGTGCCAACCAAGGTTGGCATCTACCCGGGCAGGTGCACGTGCCCGGGTAGACGCCGCGCCTGGTCGGCGCCTGGCCTCAGCGGAAGGCCGCGATGGTGGCCTTGGTATTGACCAGCACGCGCTGGTTGTCGGCGGTACTGGCATTGCCCATCGGGATGCCGTTGTAGCTGATGTTCGGGTTCGACCAGTAGTTCAGGCGCGGGCAGCTGCGGGTGCAGTTGTAGGCCATGATCGTGCGCCATCCGGTGCCGGTGGCTGGCTCGTAGCGATAGCCGTGGCCATAGGCGTAGGGCGAGGTGCTCGAGTCGGTGGCGATGTCATGCCGCGCGCTCTGCAGATGGCCGATCTCGTGCGCGAACGAGTAGTAGCCGGTTGCGCAATCCCAGTACACCGCAGCGAACGCCGTCGACGCCGTCGAGCCGATCCCCGACGCCAGGCCGCAGTACGCCGTGTTGTTGATCAGCAGCACGCCCACGTCCGCCGTGTAGGTGTTTCGACTGGTGTGGATGCTGTCCATGTAGCCGTCGCTGGTGCCGCGGAAACGCGCGAGATCAGTATCGAAGCTGCCCGATTCGGTGTAACTGGTGGTCTCGTAGCGGGCCAGTTCCATGGTGATGCCGACGTTGCTGTTGACATAACCCTGGTTGGATTCGGCCACCGCCAGCTGCACCAGCGACTGCATGTTGCCGCCATAAGCCGCTACCGCTGCATTGGTCGCCACCACCAGCACGCGGATGGTGGCCGGGCTACCGGACGAGGCCTGCGCGATGCCGATGCGGTCGTTGTTGCCCATCGGGATCTTCGGCAGCTGGTTGTAGTCAGCCGGATGATCGGCTGGCATCCTCGATTCGTCGACTTCGACCAGCACGTGGCGGTTACCCAGTGGACGCAGGCGATAAAGCTTGCCGTCCTTGCGGATCGAACCGGTGATGGTGTCGCCCGAACGTACCAGGATCAACGAATTGCCCGGATCGTCCTGGCCGCTGGAGGTGGCGGCGGTCAACCGGTCGGACGGCGAACGGAACTGGCCGTACCAGATGCTGCCACCATCGGGCAGCGCCTCGACCTTGCTGCGCACCGCCTGCACCCGTTTGCCGAGCAGCTCGAATTCCAGCTGCGGCTGCGCCGTAGCCGCCGCGTCGACACGCACTTCCTGCACCGTCGCCGTGGACGGGGTGGCCAGCAGCTTGCCGAGTGCAGGCTCGCTGTTGGCCGATGCCCGGCTGATGACCGTCACCGGTTCGAACAACGGTGCCGCATGCGCGGCTGCCGCCACCGACAAACCCAACACCAGGCCACCTGCCGCTTTGCCAATCGATCTGGACAACATTGTGTCGCTCCTTGAATGATGTGAACAGCGTTGATGCAGCACGCCCGGGTTTGCCGGGTTTGGCCATATGGCCTGCGCGGGTTGTGTGAATTCAATAGAAGATGGGAATGAAAATCAGGAACTGTGATCGACCGCATCTGCGTTAAGTAAGGTCAAAAGCGTCACTACACTTCGCCAATACACCGCTTTCGCGCTACCGTGACGCGGCCACGACGGGGAATGCACATGGCACCAGCGAAGGACACGGACGAAGATGTCGGCTTGCTGCGGATCGGCCTGTTCTTCGACGGCACCCGCAACAACGCACACAACCTGGCGCGCGGCCGTCCGCAGGTTCCGCAGCCTCGACCGGCGCAGCTGCGCGCGGACGATGATTCGACCTACCAGAGCCGGCTGACCAGCAGCTACGACAACGGCCTGACCAACATCGCGCGCCTGCAGCAGCTGTATCCGGACAGCCGCCGTGATGCGATGGCCGCTCCCTCGCTGTCGATCTATGTCGAAGGCGTGGGTACCCGCGATGATGCCGACGACGATCTGATCGGGCTGGCCTTCGGCATCGGTGCCAGTGGCGTTCGCGCGAAAGTGCAGCGCGCGCTGCAGGTGCTGCTTCCGGCCGCACTGTCGGGACTATCCGCACGCTGGCAGCGACCGCTGCATGGCGTGCAGCTGGACCTGTTCGGTTATTCACGCGGTGCTGCTGCCGCACGTGACATCGCCAACCAACTGCAGGGCTGGGACGGCGTGCGCTGGCGCCAGCTGCTGCAGGCCGCCGGCCTGTCCTGCACTGCGAACTTCGCCCCGGCCACGCCGGTGCTGCGCTTCATCGGGCTGTTCGACACCGTTGTCGCAGTCAATGGCGGCCGCGCCGATGAGCGGCCGCAGCTGGCCCTGCACGGCGGCATCGCCGGTCGCGTCGTGCAGCTCACTGCACGCGATGAACATCGCCAGCACTATCCGTTGACCAGCGTGGCACCGCCGTTTGCCGAGATCGCCCTACCCGGCGTACACGCCAATATCGGCGGTGGCTACAACCAGCTGGAAGAAGGTCCCAAGCTGCTCAGCCGCCCGCGCCGGCAACAGCTGCGCCGCCCAGGGGTTGCCGACTACCAGCTCCCTCCACTGGCATTGCTGCAGGCCACCACGGCCTACGCCGAAACGCAGGCCGATGCCGAACGCTGGCGCCAGCAGCTGGGCGTGGGTGAGAAGGAGGTCTGGGTGGATGTCTGGCACCAGTGGCAGCAGCAGCGTCGCGCCGGCAGCCGCAGCGTGCTGTTGTCACCGGTGCTGTATGTGACCGCCGCGGTGGTGCTGCGTCGGCGCATCGACTGGCGCTACCAGCTAATTGCACTGCAGGTGATGCAGCAGCAGGCCATCGACGCCGGCGTGCAATGGACCGCCAATGCCGCCGAGGTTCCTGGCTGGGAGCTGCCGTCCGCCCTGCAGCCGATCGCACGGCGCCTGGTGGCCGGACAGCCGCTGACGCAGACACAGGAGGCGCTGCTGCGCCGGCGTTACCTGATGCAATCGGCGCACTGGAACTTCGATGCACTGGGCGACACCGCACTGACCTACGCGGCCGATGCCGGCGTCAGCGAACTGCCCTACCGGCCGGGTCCCGGCCTGTTCTACATCAACCGGCCGACGGTGGATGGCAAGCGCGTGGTGTTGCCGAACGCCTGAAAATAGGGGACGGAGGGGATCAAGTCGTTTGTGCCACAAACGACTTGATCCCCTCCGTCCCCTTTTCTTCAACCGGCCTGTTCGACCAGGTTGGCGAGCTCATCCGCGTCGAAACCGGCCAGCAGGCGCGCTTCCATGTTGAACGGTCCGTGCAGGTAGCCGCCGGCGTACTCCACCAGCAGTTCCTTGAAACGTGCACGCGGTTCGACGCCGGCGCGGTCGCAGTACCAGCGGTACCAGCGCGAACCGGCAGCCACATGTGCCACTTCCTCGCGCAGGATCACTTCCAGCACATCGGCGGTCTCGCCATCGCCGACATTGCGCAGTTTCCCGATCATGCCGGGCGTCACGTCCAGGCCGCGCGCTTCCAGCACGCGCGGCACCAGCGCCATGCGTGCCAGGCCATCGTGCGCGGTCTTTTCGCACATTTCCCACAGGCCGTTGTGCGCAGGGAAGTCGGCGTAGTCGTGGCCATGCACCTGCAGGCGCTCCCGCAGCAGCATGAAGTGCCTCGATTCGTCGTCGGCACAGCTGACCCAGTCGGCATGGAACGCCGGCGGCAGGCCGCGGAAGCGGTACACCGCGTCCCAGGCCAGGTCGATCGCGTTGAGTTCGATATGCGCGATGGCGTGGATGAAGGCGGCCCGTCCTTCCACACCGCCCAGTCCGCGCCGCGGCACTTCGCGCGGGTGCACCAGCACCAGCTGCGCCGGCCGGCCCGGCATGCGGATCGGCTCTGGCGGTGGCGCGTCGGCAGCCACCTTCAGGCGGCCGGCACGGAACGCAGCGGCGTAGGCCTGGGTCAGCGCCACCTTGCGCAGCGGGTCGGCTTCGGCCAGGCACTGCTGCGCTGCGCGCAGCAGGTCGCCAGCAACATCGGGCACGTCAACCACGCCTGGTCCTCAGGCGCGGCGCTTGTGCTTGGCGTCGTCCGACCGCAGCTGCTGGATGCGCTCGAAGTAGCCCGGTTCAATGCCGGTCGGGTAGTGGCCGTTGAAGCAGGACGAATCGAAGTTGCGCAGCGCCGGATTGCCCTCGCTCACTGCCGCTTCCATGTCTTCCAGGTCCTGGTAGATCAGCCAGTCGCAGCCCAGGTGGGCTTCGATCTCTTCCACCGTGCGGTTGTGCGCGACCAGTTCCTCGGCCGCCGGCATGTCGATGCCGTAGATGTTCGGGTAGCGCACCGGCGGCGCGGCGCTGGCCAGGTAGACCTTGCGCGCGCCCGCGTCACGGGCCATCTGCACGATCTGCTGGCTGGTGGTGCCACGCACGATCGAATCGTCCACCAGCAGCACCACGCGGTTGCGGAACTCCAGGTGGATCGGGTTGAGCTTGCGACGCACCGACTTCACGCGTTCGCCCTGCCCCGGCATGATGAAGGTACGGCCGATGTAGCGGTTCTTGATGAAGCCTTCGCGATACTTCACGCCGAGCACGTTGGAGATCTCAAGCGCAGCGTCGCGCGAGGTATCCGGGATCGGGATGATGGTGTCGATGTCGTGGTCCGGGCGCAGGCGCAGGATCTTCTCGCCCAGCTTGATGCCCATGCGCATGCGCGCCTTGTGCACCGACACGTTGTCGATCATCGAATCCGGGCGTGCGAAATACACGTATTCGAAGATGCACGGGGTGTGCTCGGCCGGCTCGGCGCAGATTTCCGAGAACAGCTCGCCGCGCGCGGTGATCACCAGCGCTTCGCCCGGCTGCACATCGCGCACGCGCTGGAAGCCCAGCACGTCCAGCGCGGCCGACTCGGACGCCACGATGTACTCGTCGCCCTCGGCATGGCTGCGCTTGCCCAGCACCAGCGGACGGATGCCATGCGGGTCGCGGAAGGCGACCAGGCCCAGGCCCAGCACCACGCTGACCACTGCATAGCCACCCTTGCAGCGGCGGTGCACGCCGGCCACCGCGCGGATGGCCGCTTCCGGGCTGAGCTGGCGCTGCTGTTCCAGTTCGTAGGCGAACACGTTCAGCAGCACTTCGCTGTCCGAATCGGTGTTGACGTTGCGGCGGTCCTGTTCGAACACCTGCTGGCGCAGCGCCTCGGTATTGATCAGGTTGCCGTTGTGGGCCAGCGCGATGCCGTACGGCGAATTGACGTAGAACGGCTGCGCCTCGTCCATGCCTTCCGAACCGGCGGTCGGGTAACGCACGTGGGCGATGCCGACGCTGCCTTCCAGGGTGGACATGGTGCGGGCATCGAACACATCGCGGACCAGGCCGGTGGCCTTCTGCACGCGCAGGCGGCTGCCGTTGGCGGTGGCGATGCCCGCCGCGTCCTGGCCACGGTGCTGGAGGACGGTCAAGCCGTCATACAACTGCCCGGCGACGTTCTGGTTGCCGACGATTCCGACGATGCCACACATGGTGCGAGGTCTCCGCTGGGCTGTGCCCAGTTACAAGGAAGGTGGCCGTACCTGGCCGCGGTGGTCGCCGCGCCTGCGGTCGACATTGGCCGGATCGCCCGGCTCGATACTGTCCGGCAGTGCTGGGGCGTCCGGACGCACTTCGGCCGGATCGTAGGAATCGCCCTGTTCCGCTTTCGCAGGCCGCAGCCATCCGCTGCCTGCCACTACCTGGTTGAGGATGCCATTATCGCCTGCCGCGCCCGGCTTTCCCAATCCGGCGCCTGCGTTCTTGCCCAACTCCATCAATGCAGATGGGGACAGCGCGTCGGTCGGCAAGGCCTTGGGCAGCAGATCGGCCCCGGGAACCTCCCAGTGCGGCAGCTTGCTGTTCATCCAGGCAACGGTGGGGTTCAGCAGTGGCCGAACCGCCGAGCGCTGCCAGGAGGGCTCGGCAGTCAACGGGGTGAAACTGCCCAGCAGGAGCAGGATCGCGGCGATCAGGCCGCCCCGCACGGCGCCCAGCACCCCGCCCAGCAGGCGGTCCAGGCTGGTCAGCATGCTGCGCTGGACCAGAGCCTTGATGACCATGCCGATCACCGCGACCACGATCATCACGCCGATGCCGACCCCCAGGTAGCCACCGACGAAGTGTTCGCCACCGGGGGCCGCCGGGGCGGCCCACCAATGGGCGGCGTCATTGCCGAAGGCGAAGGCCGCCCACGCGGCCAGCAGCCACGACAGGGTGCCGATGACGATTCCCACGAAGCCGCGCAGCATCCCCAGCAGGGTGGAGGCGGCGATCACGATCAGCAGCACCACGTCGATCATGGCGCCCCGCTCCTTCGGCGGCGCTGGCAACGAGGCTGCGCGTGGGTCATGGGTGCGGTCGGACCATGCCGGCCACGCCGACCTTGGCGGCAACCTGCGCCTTCAGCTGCTCGGCATCGCCACGGTTGGCCACCGGCCCGACGCGGACGCGATGCAGGGTGCCCTTTTCGGTGCGCACCTGCTCGACAAAAGCACTGAAGCCGGCGGCGCGGACCTTGTCGCGCAGGGCGTTGGCATCGTTGGCCTGGCCGAACGCGCCCAGCTGCACGGCAAAGCCGACGCCGCTGGCGGCTGGTGCTGCCGGCGTGGCCGGGGCCGTTGCCGGCTTGCTGGCGGTGGCCTCCGGCTTCGGCTCGGGCTTCGGGGTTTCGGGCTTCGGCGCCGGCTTCGGCGGCTCGGGCTTGGCCGCCGGAGTGGTCGTTGCAGTCGGCGTACTCGGCGGCAGGTTTTCACTGCGCACCGGGTTGCTGGTGGCCGACGGCGCGGTGGCGGCGGATGGGGTACTGGCGCTCGGCGTAGCCGGTGCCGGGGTGGCTGCCACCGGGGCGCTGCTGTCCGCTGCGGCATCCAGGGTGATCACTTCGGCCTTCACATCGGCACGGATCTTCACCGCCTGCAGGCGGGCGGCCTCGGCCTGTGCACGGTCGGCGTACGGCCCCACGCGCACGCGCCATGCCTGGCGGCCGTTGATGGTCGCCGTTTCGGCGAAGCCCGGCAGCTGCGAGCGCTTCAGGTAGGCGATCACCGCATCGGCGTCGGCCTTGCTGCCGTAGGCACCGAAGGTAACCGCATAGTTGCCGGCGGCGACCGTCGGCGAGGTATCCACGGTCGGCGGAGTGGCCGGCGTGGCGGCGTCCTGCAGCGGCTTGGCCTGCCCGGTCTGCAGACCGGTGGCACCACCGGCCGGGGCGACCAGGGGCAGCTCACGGGTTTCGAACTGGCCATCGGCCGGTGCATCCGGCGCGGCGATCGGCACATTGGCCACGCCGCTGTCCGGTGCCGGCCCCTTGACCAGCATCGGCAGGAAAATCACGGCCAGTGCCACCAGCACGATGGCACCAATCAGACGCTGTTTCAGAGGCGTATCCACGTGAGGCAGGCAACTGTCCGGAGATTGGCATCGATTATACGGGTGCCGGACCGGACGGCGTCGGCGTTGGCTGAACGCGTATCAGGCATCGCCCTGCAGCCATTGCAGGGCGGCCGCAGCGGTATGGAAGGAGCCGAACACCAGCACGCGGTCACCGCGCTCGGCCTGGGCCAGCACCTGCGCCAGTGCCTGTTCGACGCTGTCAGCCAGCAGCGCCGTGGCGGCGGCGGTGCCGGCCAGGCGTGCCTGCAGCTGGGCGGCGCTCTGCCCGCGCGGGCCTTCCAGCCCGGCCAGGGTCCACTCGCCCACTACGTCCTCCAGCGCCTGCACCACCCCCGCTGCGTCCTTGTCCTGCAGCGCGGCGTACACCGCCAGGGTGCGCCCGGCAGAGACCTCGGCCTTCAGCGCACGCGCCAGCTGGCCCGCCGCCTGCGGGTTGTGGCCGACGTCGACGCGGATCTGCACGCCATCGCGCTCGAATGCCTGCAGCCGGCCGGAAATGCGCGCCGCTGCGACACCGGCGGCCCACGCCGCACGCGGCACCGGCTTGTCCAGCGCGCGCAGCGCGGCGATGGCGGCACCCGCATTGGCCAGCTGGATCGGGCCGGCCAGCGCCGGGGTCGGCAGTTCCATGCGCAGGCCGACATCGCGCCAGCGCCAACGCTGCGCATCGATCGGCTCGTAGAAATAGTCGCTGCCACCACGGATCGCATTGGCGCCAACCAGGTAGGCACGGCGCAGCACGCTCGACGGCGGATCGGTCTCGCCCAGGATCACCGGCTTCCAGCCGCGGATGATGCCGGCCTTCTCGGTCCCGATCGCCTCGCGATCCTCGCCCAGCCACTCGGCATGGTCGATGTCCACGGTCGTGATCACCGCCACGTCAGCATCGACGATGTTGACCGCATCGAGGCGGCCGCCCAGGCCCACTTCCAGTACCGCCAGGTCCAGCCCGGCGTCGGCGAACAGCTGCAGCGCGGCCAGCGTGCCGTACTCGAAATAGGTCAGCGTGATCTCGCCACGCACGGCTTCGATCGTATTGAACGCGGCGACCAGCGCGGCATCGTCCACGTCCTGGCCGTCGATGCGCACGCGCTCGTTGTAGCGCAGCAGGTGCGGCGAGGTGTAGGCACCGACCTTCCAGCCGGCGGCGCGTGCAATGGCTTCGATGAAAGCCACGGTTGAGCCCTTGCCGTTGGTGCCACCGACCACGATGGTGCGCTTGGCCGGCGCGCCCAGGCCCATCGCCGCGGCCACGGCGCGCACGCGCTCCAGGCCCATGTCGATGCTCGCCGGGTGCTGGCGTTCAATGTAGTCCAGCCAGTCGGCCAGGGTGGTCGGGGTGTTCGTCACGGCAGCGGTTCCAGCAGAAGCAGTTGATGCGGGGGATGGATCAGAGGGCGCGGTGCTTGGCTTCGCCGAAGAACGGCGTGTGGTGGGCGCAGTCGTTCAGGCGCACCACTTCCAGGCTGTCCAGGTCGGCGCCTTCGAGCAGGTTGAGCGTGGTCGGTGCCTGGCGGAAGGTCCACAGGCGGGAAAGCGGCAGGCCCAGCACCTTGCACAGGATCACGCGGTTGACCGCATCGTGCGCAACCACCAGCAGAGTGTCGTGCTCGCCGAGGCCTTCGGTGGCACGCGCCAGCCCACGCCAGCTGCGCTCCAGCACCAGGCGCAGCGATTCGCCGCCGGGCATCAACACCGTATCCGGCTCCTCGCGCCAGGCCTGCAGGCGCGACGGATCCTTCTCGTGGATCTCGCTGGCGAGCAACCCTTCCCATTCACCGTGGGCGATTTCCTGCAGCTCGGGCTCGGTCAGCAGCATGTCGGCGCGGGCGGCGCCAAGCGCCAGCTGCGCGGTGCGCTGCGCGCGCGACAGCGGCGAGGCGACGGCGCGGGTGATGTCCACCGAGGCCAGGCGGGCACCCAGTGCCTGGGCCTGGGCTTCACCGATCGGCGAAAGCGGAATATCGATCTGGCCCTGGTAGCGGCCTTCGGCGTTCCACGGCGTTTCGCCGTGGCGGGCAAGCAGGATGCGCATGCGTGCAAGGGGTCCTGGGGGGAGGAGGTTTCCGCGTTTCGTTCACATCCTGTGAAGTACGCGGAACAGGGATGATACCTGTTCGGCGCACCGGGCCGGGCCGGGCATGAAAAAACCCCGCGACGTGGGTCGCGGGGTTTGGGAAACTCCGGCTATCCGGTCGAGGTTGCCGGCCAGCGGCCGGCACTACCTCACTTCGCCAGGTTCAGTTCCTTCAGCAGCTGCGGCGCCGGCGCCACTTCCTGCATGATCCACTGCATGTAGCGGCTGTCGACGGCGATCATGCGGGTCATCACCGGGTCGAACACCCAGTTGGAGCTGACCGATTCCCAGTTGCCATCGAAGGCCAGGCCGACCAGCTTGCCGTTGGCGTCCAGCACCGGCGAACCCGAGTTGCCACCGGTGATGTCCAGGTTGGACAGGAAGTTCACCGGCACCGAACCAATGCGCTTGTCTTCCAGGCCGCCGTAACGCTTGGCCTTGACCGCATCGAGCAGCGCCTTCGGCGAATCGAACGGATCCTCACCGGTTTCCTTCGCCGCCACGCCTTCCAGGGTGGTGAACGGGGTGTACTTCACGCCGTCCTTGCCATAGCCCATGACGTTGCCGAAGGTGATGCGCAGCGACAGGTTGGCGTCCGGGTAGACGAACTCACCCTGGCTCTTCTTGTAGTCGGCCACGGCCTGCAGGTACAGCGGGCGCGCGGTCAGCGATTCGCCTTCGCGGATCTTCTTCTGCTCTTCCTGCTTCAGCAGCGCCGGCATGACGGCCACGGCGTACTGGATGGCCGGATCGTTGCTGGCCTCAAACGCGGCGCGGTCGGCCTTGAACCATTTCAGGCGTGCATCCAGGCTGCCCAGCTCGGTGCCCGACAGCTTGCCCACCAGCGATTTCACCGCAGCGGCATCGCTGCCGGCCAGCCACTTGTTCAGCACTTCGTTGTCGCGCTGTGCGGCCGGCAGGGCCACGTACTGGTCCAGCCAGTAGGCCTGCAGCTGCTGGTCCATCTTCGCCACGTAGCGGCGGTCCATCTGCTTCAGGCCACCTTCGATGGTGGTCAGGTCGCGTTCCTGGTAACCGGCTTCGCGTTCGGCATCCGGCTTGCTGCGCTCGATCGACAGGCGGTACAGGGTGATCGC
This sequence comes from Stenotrophomonas sp. YJH_SMC_58, assembly GCF_059369635.1. Lineage (NCBI taxonomy): Bacteria > Pseudomonadati > Pseudomonadota > Gammaproteobacteria > Lysobacterales > Lysobacteraceae > Stenotrophomonas > Stenotrophomonas sp. YJH_SMC_58. The sequence continues at coordinate 46,579 of NZ_JCAFSW010000009.1, read as the reverse complement.
CGCGCCAACGGCCGAGGTGTTGTTGAACTGACCGACGAACAGGTCGCGTTCGCGGGTCGACTTGCTGGTATCCAGATGCTTGAGCAGCTGCGCGTGTGCCGCCAGGGCCGGCTTGCCGGCAGCGCCCTGCTTCTTCAGCCACGCCAGCACGGCGGCTTCTTCAGCCTGCTTCTGGCCAGCGGCGTCGATGCGCTTGAAGCCTTCCAGCTGGCCCAGGTAGTTCTTGGCCACGTTGTTCATGCTGGCGGCGGTGGCGGCGTACTTCACCTTGACGTCGGCGTCGGCCTTGCCGGCGTCGGCGATCATCTTCAGCACGGCGTTGTAGTGCTTGGCGATGGTCGGGTAGGTGAAGCTGGCGGTTTCGTTGAATTCACCGGCCAGGGCATAGCGGTTGGTGCGGCCCGGGTAGCCCGCCACCATCACGAAGTCGTCGGCACCCAGCGGCTGGTCGGCGAACTTCAGGAAGTGCTTGGGCTGGTACGGCACGTTGTCGGCGGCGAAGGCGGCCGGCTTGCCGTCCTTGCCGACGTAGGCGCGGTAGAACGAGAAATCGCCGGTGTGGCGCGGCCACATCCAGTTGTCGACGTCGCCGCCAAACTTGCCGACGCTGCCCGGGGGCGCGTAGACCAGGCGCACGTCCTTGATTTCCATGTTGCGGAACAGGCGGTAGGTGTTGCCTCCGGAGAAGCTGTACAGGCGGCAGCGGAAGCCGGCATCGGCTTCACAGGCGGCGACCTGGGCCTTGTCGAAGGCGTCCAGCGCGCGGCTGCGGGCCAGCGGGTCGTTGCCGGCGGCAGCGATGGCGGCCTTGGCCTGGGTGGTGACGTCGGTGATCTGGTCGAGCACGAACACGCGGGCGTTCGGGCCAGCGCTCAGTTCGTCCTTCAGGGTCGGCGCGTTGAAGCCGTCCTTGATCAGGTTCTTCTGCGCGGTCGAATTCAGCTGGATGGCGCCATAAGCGCAGTGGTGGTTGGTGACCACCAGGCCCTGCGGCGAGACGAAGCTGGCGGTGCAGCCGCCGAGGGCGACGACCGCGCCCATCGGGTCGCCGGTCAGGTTGGACAGCTGTTCCGGGGACAGCTTCAGGCCGGCCTTCTGCAGCGGGCCGGCGATTTCCGGCAGCTGCTGCGGCACCCACATGCCTTCAGCGGCATGGGCGACCTGGGCCAGCCCGAGGCTGGCGACGATGGAGAATGCAAGCAGGTTCGAGCGCATGGAGCGGCCCCTGGTAGTGGAACCCTCGATTGTAGCCCGCCGCCCCGCCCCGGCCCGAACCCCGGAAGTCATGGGCCTGCTTCTCGCGCTGCCATGCGCACGTCGGCCGCGCACATGGAATGGTCCAGAGGGGGCGTGGTCACCCTGGCCGGGACCGTTGGCGCCATGGGCCGGGCGCATGCGACTGGCGGGTTGGGCAGGACGCCCAACCCCGGTCTTGCCGTGTGCGCAGGACAGCGCGCACGAGCAAGGCGCCATCGAGCACCATGGATGGGCTTTTGCGTGTCCCGGCCAGGGTGACCACGCCCCCTCCCCCGGAATCAAGGAGGCGCTGCTGTTTGCGGCACGTTCGAAACGCCCGCCGGCGCACGCCTTTCGTTCCGCCAATGCACCCGCAGCGCAACATGGGAAATCCGCGCGGCACCCTATAATCCGCGCTTTCCCCCTGATGAGTTCCACCCCGATGGCGCAGCAAACGATGAAGGCCCTGGTCAAGCGCGAAGCGGCCAAGGGCATCTGGCTGGAAGAAGTTCCGGTGCCGACCCCGGGCCCGAACGAGGTCCTGATCAAGCTGGAGAAGACCGCGATCTGCGGCACCGACCTGCACATCTACCTGTGGGACGAGTGGAGCCAGCGCACCATCAAGCCGGGCCTGACCATCGGCCACGAATTCGTCGGTCGCGTCGCCGCACTCGGCTCGGCCGTGACCGGCTATGAAATCGGCCAGCGCGTCTCGGCCGAAGGCCACATCGTCTGCGGCCACTGCCGCAACTGCCGTGGCGGCCGCCCGCACCTGTGCCCGAACACCGTCGGCATCGGCGTCAACGTCAACGGCGCCTTCGCCGAATACATGGTGATGCCGGCCAGCAACCTGTGGCCGATCCCGGACCAGATCCCGTCGGAGCTGGCTGCGTTCTTCGACCCGTACGGCAATGCCGCGCACTGTGCGCTGGAGTTCAACGTGATCGGCGAGGACGTGCTGATCACCGGTGCCGGCCCGATCGGCATCATCGCCGCCGGCATCTGCAAGCACATCGGTGCGCGCAACGTGGTGGTGACCGACGTCAATGATTTCCGCCTGAAGCTGGCCGCCGACATGGGCGCCACCCGCGTGGTCAACGTGGCCAACCAGTCGCTGAAGGACGTGATGAAGGAACTGCACATGGAGGGCTTCGACGTGGGCCTGGAAATGAGCGGCAACCCGCGTGCGTTCAACGACATGCTCGACTGCATGTACCACGGCGGCAAGATCGCCATGCTCGGCATCATGCCCAAGGGCGCCGGCTGCGACTGGGACAAGATCATCTTCAAGGGCCTGACCGTGCAGGGCATCTACGGCCGCAAGATGTACGAGACCTGGTACAAGATGACCCAGCTGGTGCTGTCCGGCTTCCCGCTCGGCAAGGTGATGACCCACCAGCTGCCGATCGACGACTTCCAGAAGGGCTTCGACCTGATGGAAGAAGGCAAGGCCGGCAAGGTTGTTTTGAGCTGGAATTGACCCTTCGCCGTGCGCGATGGGTGGGTGCCGAGCTTGCTCGGCACACCTTGAAATTGAAAAAGGCGCCCGATGGGCGCCTTTTTCTTTGGTGTTGCCGGCCAGCGGCCGGCACTACCCGTAACGCCTGCGGCGTTACTTGCCGACGGCGACGCTCAGCATCACCCGGCTGTGGGCCAGCTTGCCGGAATTGTCACGGCCGTTGCCGTCGGTGCCGTAGTAGCCCAGGCCGACGTTGAACAGGCCGAACTGGCGCGCGACGCCGACGTTCCAGTCGGTGTAGTCCTTGGCGATGCCGTCCTCGAAGGTGCTGCGACCGACGTTGGCATTCAGGGTGAAGTCCTTCGGCAGGCCCCAGCTGCCGCCCAGGCCGAAGTACCAGCCATCGGTGCTGCTGTTCCAGACATCGTTGGTGTAGGCCACCGTCAGCTTGTAGGTGTCATCCAGCGTGGTGGTGGTGATCAGCTCGTTGTAGTTCTGGTGGCTGGACTTCAGGTAGGTGTAGCGGTTCAGCAGCACGTCGAAGTTGACGCGCTCGGTGACGTCCACGCCGTAGCCGATCAGGTAGTCGACCTCGGTCTTCGGGTCACCCGCACCAAAATCCACGCCCGAGCCCCACACGCCTGCGTACAGGCCAACCGGGCTGGTGTAGGTGAAACCGGCCTGCAGGGTCGGATCCTCGTCGGTCTGCGACACACCACGGAACAGGTAATCGGAAACAGCGGTGACGTTCCAGCTGTACGGCGATTCGTTTTCCTGGGCGCTGGCGGCGAACGGGGCGGCCAGGGTCAGGGCAGCGGCAATGGCGAGGCAGGCACGGGCGTGCTTCATGGGCGTCTCCGAGGGTGGCGGGGGCGGGAAGGGGGAGCGGGCAACCGGCGCCAGACAGGCGCGGTTCACGAATTTTTAACCCGTTTGCTATTGCGATGCAACATGTGCCACCCGTGGCGGTGCCCTGCCCGGCCCGGTCGAAGGCCGTCGTAGCCCGGTAGAATCAACGGTTTCCCCGTTCAGAGCCGTGCCCACGCCATGACCGACGCCTCCTCCGCCCTGACCCGCCACTACGCCGAGGAACTGGACGCCATCCGCGCCCAGGGCCTGTTCAAGTCCGAGCGGATCATCACCAGCCCGCAGTCGGCCGAGATCACCCTCGAGGATGGCCGCAAGGTGCTGAACTTCTGTGCCAACAACTACCTGGGCCTGGCCGACCATCCGGACCTGATCCAGGCCGCCAAGGATGCGCTGGATACCCACGGCTTCGGCATGGCCTCGGTGCGCTTCATCTGCGGTACCCAGGACCTGCACAAGCAGCTGGAGAAGCAGATCGCCGACTTCTTCGGCAAGCAGGACACCATTCTGTACGCCGCCTGTTTCGACGCCAACGGCGGCCTGTTCGAACCGCTGCTCGGTGAGAACGACGCGATCATTTCCGATGCACTGAACCACGCCTCGATCATCGACGGCGTGCGCCTGTGCAAGGCCAAGCGCTTCCGCTACGCCAACTGCGACATGGCCGACCTGGAAGCCCAGCTGCAGGCCGCCGATGCCGCCGGCTGCAAGACCAAGCTGATCACCACCGACGGCGTGTTCTCGATGGACGGCTTCATTGCCCCGCTGGACGAGATCACCGCGCTGGCGAAGAAGTACAACGCGCTGGTGCACATCGATGAGTGCCACGCCACCGGCTTCCTCGGCGCCACCGGCCGTGGCTCGGCCGAAGTGAAGGGCGTGCTGGAGAAGATCGACATCATCACCGGCACCCTGGGCAAGGCCATGGGCGGCGCACTGGGCGGCTTCACCTGCGCCAGCGCCGAGGTGATCGAGCTGCTGCGCCAGCGTTCGAGGCCGTACCTGTTCTCCAACTCGCTGCCGCCGCATGTGGTGGCCGCCGGCATCAAGGCGTTCGAGATGCTGGCCGCCGCTGACGACCTGCGCGACACCCTGGTGGAGAACACCCGCTACTTCCGCGAAAAGATGGTCGCCGCCGGTTTCGACGTGAAGCCGGGCGTACACCCGATCAGCCCGGTGATGCTGTACGACGCGCCGCTGGCGCAGAAGTTCGCCGAGCGCCTGCTGGAGGAAGGCATTTACGCGATCGGCTTCTTCTTCCCGGTAGTGCCCAAGGGCCAGGCGCGCATCCGCACCCAGATCAGCGCTGCGCACAGCCGCGAGCACCTGGACCGCGCGATCGATGCGTTCACCCGCATTGGCGTCGAGGTGGGCGTGATCAAGGGTTGATCCCAGCGGTCAAAGCGTGCCGACCAAGGTCGGCACCTACCAGAGCTTGAGGGCGTGCCGACCGAGGTCGGCACCTTCCCGGCATCACTTCTTTTTCTTCTTGCCCTTCGGCTCGTCCTTGCTGGCCACCACCACCGGCTTGGCGGCAGCGTCCTGGCCGTTGCCCTTGGCAACGCGGATGCCGTTGGCCTTCATCCAGGCATCAAACTCGTCGGCGGTCATCTTCTTGTCGCCGTTGCTCATCAGGAAGCGGTAGCTGCCGCGGCCATCCAGCTCCGGGGTCTTCACTTCCACCACCGGGGTTTCGGCCGGCGTTTCTGCCTTGGCCACCTTCTTGTGGCCACCACAGGCGGTCAGCAGCACCATCGGCAGCAGCAGACCTGCGCAGCGCAGGGTTTGGTTGAGGGTCGGGTGGTACATGGGCAGGCTCCGTTCGGGAAGTTCAGCAACCAGGCGCCCCCTACGCCTGGAACGGTGGCCGGCAACCGCCGGCCGCGGGCGATGATCAGCCCGGTGCAGCGGCCCCCAGCCGCTGCTGGTCATTGACCTCCAGCATCCGCCACTGACCCTTGCCGAGATCGCCGAGCTGCAGCCCGCCGATCGCAACCCGGACCAGGCGCAGCACCTGCAGGTCGAAGGCCGCCAGCAGGCGGCGGATGTGGCGGTTGCGGCCCTCGTCGAGGACCACCTCCAGCCACGCGGTCTTGTCGCCGCTGCGCAGCACGCGCACGGCCTGGGCCACGAGGAACTCGCCCTCGTCCTCCACGCCGGCCTGCAGGGCCGCCAGCGTGGCGTCATCGGGCAGGCGGTCGACCTGCACGTGGTACGTCTTCTGCGGACCCGTTTCCGGATCGGTCAGGCGCGCCGCCCACTGCGGATCGTTGCTGAACAGCAACAGCCCTTCACTGGCCTTGTCCAGGCGCCCGACCGGCGCGATCCACGGCAGCCCTGCACCATCGAAACAGCGGTAGACGGTGTCGCGGCCACGCTCGTCCTGCACGGTGGTCACCACCCCGCGTGGCTTGTTGAGCATCAGGTACAGGCGCTGCGGCGCGCCCATCGGCTGGCCATCGACCTCGATCGGCGGCGCCGGCTGGCCAATCGGGAACTCGGGATCCCGCACGATGCGGCCGGAGACGCGTACGCGGCCCTCGGCAATCCAGCGCGCGGCCTCGCTGCGCGAGCAGACGCCGGCCTTGGACAGCACGCGCGCCAGGCCATGACGGACACCGGCGGCTGTGGCAGCGGGAGTCGCACGCCCACGCGATGCGTGGGAGCGGGCGGCGGGGGCGGCAGGTGGGCGGCGCGTGCGCAAGCCTCTGCTCCCCGCGGTGCTTACTTCTTGTCGACCGGCTTGGTCTCGGCCGGTGCTTCGGCCGGGGCCGGAGTGGCGGCCGGAGCCGGACGCGCCTTGACCACACGCACGCCACGCGCCTTCATCCAGGCGTCGAACTCTTCGGCGGTCATGCGCTTGCCGTTCTGGCTCATGTCGAAGCGCCAGGGCGTGTTGTCGAATTCGGTCTGCGGCTTGTAGGCCGCCGGATCGTTCGGCTTCACCGCCGGTGCGCTCGGAATGGCCTTGGCGATGTTCTGGCAGCCATCGATGCGCAGGCGCTGCAGCACCTGGTCCAGCGACTGCGACGGATCGTAGTTGCTGCTCAGCACGCCGGCCGGCATGCCCAGCTGGTTGCCACGGATGTAGAGCTCGTCGGCCACCGGCGCGATGGTCGTGGCCGGCAACGGCAGCGGCGAGGCGCTGGTGTTGACCGAGCAATCGACCGCAGCGTGGGCGGCGGGAACCAGGGCCAGCGCCAGAACGGCGGCCGATGCAGAGCGCAGCATGAAGGGCATCCAGGAAAGGAAGTGACGCGGCGAGTTTAGCAATGCCGCGACAGCTTTCAAGCGCCACTTTCAATGAATACGGCAACCCATTGGTTTTACGGACAAAAACCCGACGAACGGTTACCCCCGGACCGGCAGGCACCGGATTCCGGGCCGCAGAAACAACAAGACCCGGCCGAAGCCGGGTCCTGCTGTGTCCTACTGGCAGAGCGTCAGAACTTAGTTCTGGACGTTCAGCTCGGTACGACGGTTCTTGGCGCGACCTTCCGGGTTGTCCGAACCATCCGGGTTGGTGTTCGGAGCAATCGGACGGCTCTCGCCGTAGCCGATCGGGCCGACCAGGCGACCGGCGTCAACGCCGTTCTTGGTCAGGTAGTTGTACACGGCGGTAGCACGACGCTCCGACAGCTTCTGGTTGTAAGCGTCGGTACCCTTCGAGTCGGTGTGACCGGCGACTTCAACGCGCAGATCCGGGTAACGCTTCAGGATCTCGGTGGCTTCGCTCAGGATCGCCACGGCGTCCGGACGCAGGTTCGACTTGTCGAAGTCGAAGTTGACGCCCTTCAGGTCGATGGAGACCGGCACCGGGCAACCGTCCGGACCGATGGTCTGACCCGGCTGCGAGTTCGGGCACTTGTCGTCGCAGTTGTTGACGCCGTCACCGTCGTCATCCAGGTCGGCGCAGCTCGGGGCAACCGGAGCCGGAGCCGGAGCAGCCGCGACCGGAGCCGGGCCCAGCGGGATCACGACGCCGACCGAAGCCAGCACGTCGCCGAACCAGCTTTCATCGTTGCCGGCACGCTTCGGGTTCACGCTCTGGTCGTCGAAATCAGCGCGGTAGGCGACTTCGGCACGGACAGCGACGCGCTTCTCGAAGGTGGTCTGCAGACCGACGCCGACCTTGGCGGCAAAGTTGCCGTCCTTGCGGTCAGCCAGGCCACCGCTGATCGGGTTGTACTCTTCTTCCGACTTCTGGTAGCCCAGGCCGGCCAGCAGGTACGGGTTCCAGCCGCGGCCTTCCTTGATGAAGTGGCGACGCAGGTCCAGCGAGACGCCGTACTGCGACCAGTTCATGTCCTTGTTGGCGTCGAAGTTCGGGTTCTGGTAGTTCAGCTCACCGTCCAGCGACCAGTTCGGGCTGATGAACTTGCCCAGGCCCAGGGTGACGAACGGGGCGTCATTGGTCAGGCGGTCGCTGTCCTGGAAGTTGAAGCCGGCCGAACCGGTCAGGTACCAGCGGTCATCGAACTCCTGCGCGGACGCAGCCTGGGCGAAAGCCAGACCACCCAGCAGCGCGGCAGTAAGGATCTTCTTGTTCATTGAGTACAGCTCCTATTTCGGGGGTATGAAACCGGTAGAGGCATGGGCCAGCACTAGTGCGTCGATGTTCGACAGCCGATTCAGCACGCCACCGCCGCGAACATTATGCTCAGGCGGGTGAAGGTCATGTTAACAGTCCCGTAACATGTGAAGTATCGCGCCCGACCCTCCACCGGTCCGACGTTGAAACCCTATACAGGATGATGAAAATCCGCAAGACCCTCACGCTGCAAGGGTTTGACGGGGTTTAAGTGCGGAATACGACATATTGCGCAACAGCTTGCTCCACCCGATTCAGCGTATCTGCTGAAACGTGAGGAACTCTATGATGGAGCCACGAACCCAGCCGGAGCCGAGATGAAAGCCGTCGCCCTGAGTCGTGAATCCGCCCCCGCCCTCTGCGATATCCACCTCCCCCCGCCGCTGCCTCCGGGTGGCCGCGACCTGCTGATCCGGGTCGAGGCCGTCTCGGTGAACCCGGTCGACGGCAAGCAGCGGGCGGCCACCGATCCGGCCACGCTCGAAGCACCCCGCGTACTCGGCTGGGACGCCGCCGGGGTGGTCGAAGCGATCGGCGAGGACGCCAGCCTGTTCGCGTCCGGCGACGAGGTCTACTACGCCGGTGATGTCACCCGGCCGGGCTGCAATGCGCAGTTCCATCTTGTGGACGAACGGCTGGTAGCGCGCAAGCCGACCACGCTCGACTTCGCCGAAGCGGCCGCACTGCCACTGACCACGCTCACCGCATGGGAACTGCTGTTCCAGCGCATGCCATTGCAGCTGGATGATCGCCGCCATGCCGGCCAGCACCTGCTGGTGATCGGCGGAGCAGGCGGTGTTGGATCGATGGCGATCCAGCTGGGCCGGCACGCCGGATTCGAGGTGATCGCCACCGCCTCGCGTGAGTCGTCGATCGACTGGTGCCGGCAGATGGGTGCCCAGCATGTAATCGACCACCGGCAGCCGCTGCTGCCCCAGCTGCAGGCATTGGGCATCGACGCAGTACAGGTCGCGCTCAACCTGGCCGACACCGACCATTACTGGGATGCGTTGGGTCAGCTGCTGGCGCCACAGGGCCATGTCGGCCTCATCGTCGAACCGCGCGGCGCGCTGCGCATCGGTGATCCCTACAAGGCCAAGTGCATCGGCATCCACTGGGAGTTCATGTTCGCGCGTTCGCGCTTCGCCACGGCGGACCGCATCGAACAGCACCGCATCCTCAGCCGCGCGGCCAGCATGATCGACGCTGGCCAGCTGCGCGGCACCCTCAGCGAGACGCTGGGCGCGATCAATGCGGCGAATCTGGACATCGCGCATCAGCGCTTGGCCAGCGGGCGCACGGTGGGCAAGCTGGCGCTGGCCGGCTGGGGCGACTGAGCCAGGCTGGAACGCCGGTGCGGTGCCGAGCCATGTTCGGCTGGCGGTGCCAGGCAAAGCAGCCGAGCATGGCCCAGCTCCACAGAACGGCCCATACGCAGGATCGACGACTCCTGTAGCGGTGGATCGGCCGGCATCTGTATCTATGGGAGTGACTGAATTGGGATTACGGTGGAAACAGATCCCTCCCCTCTCCCCGAGCGCCGCCATGCCCACCGCCCTGCCCCTGCGTCTGCTGCAACTGATCATCGGCCTGTTCCTGTACGGCTTCGGCGCCTCGCTGATGATCCGTGCAGCGATCGGCGTGGCCCCCTGGGACGTGTTGTCGCAGGGCATCGCCGCACAGACGCCGCTATCGTTCGGCCTGGCCACCAATGTGATCGGTGCGCTGGTGCTGCTGCTGTGGTGGCCATTGCGACAGAAGCCGGGCGTCGGCACCGTGCTCAACGTGATGTTGATCGGCCCGTCCGCACAGTTCGGGCTGTGGTTGCTTCCCCCGGCGGTCGGCCTTGGCTGGCAGCTGGCGATGTTCTGCGCCGGCATGCTGCTGGTCGCCCTGGCCACCGGCCTGTACATCGGCGCCAAGCTCGGGCCCGGCCCGCGCGACGGCCTGATGACCGGCCTGCATGCCCGCACCGGCTGGCCGATCTGGAAGGTGCGCAGCCTGATCGAGGGCAGCGTGCTGCTGCTGGGCTGGTGGCTCGGCGGCAATGTCGGTGTCGGCACCCTCGCCTTCGCCCTGCTGATCGGCCCCCTGTGCGGAGTAACGCTGGGCTGGTTCGGGATTGGGCGTCCCCCGGTAGTGCCGGCCGCTGGCCGGCAACCGCAATCACCCTGAGCTGATCGGGATGCCGGCCAGCGGCCGGCACTACCGCCCCCGGAGTTCGGGGGCAGCGCCGCAGGCGCGGGGGGTGGAGGCAGGTAAGTGGGGCCCGCGGTTCGCGCAGCGAAATGCGGGAGCGACAGCACGCATGTGCCGAGCGTACCCGGCCAGCGGCCGGCACTACCGCCCGCGCCCCTTGCCCCAGCCGCCGTTTCCCGGCACGCTTCGCGCTTCCGTACGCAAGCGTATCGATCATGTCGCCAGCCAACGAAAGCGCCTATCCCCACCTGTTCGCCCCGCTGGACCTGGGCTTCACCCAGCTGCGCAACCGCGTGCTGATGGGTTCGATGCACACCGGCCTGGAAGATCGCGCCCGCGACTTCCCGCGCCTGGCCGCCTACTTCGCCGAACGCGCCGAAGGTGGCGTCGGCCTGATCGTCACCGGTGGCTTCGCGCCGAACGTGGTCGGCTGGCTGAAGCCCTTTGGCGGAAAGCTGTCTTGGCCCTGGGAAGTGCGCCCGCACCGGCAGCTCACCGCGGCCGCGCACCAGCACGGCGCGAAGATCTGCCTGCAGCTGCTGCATGCCGGCCGCTATGCCTACCATCCCCTTTCGGTGGCACCGTCGAAGCTGAAGGCGCCGATCAACCCGTTCACCCCCCGTGCGCTGTCGGCCAGCGGCGTCGAGCGGCATATCGCCGACTACGCACGCAGCGCAAAGCTGGCCCGCGAAGCCGGCTACGATGGCGTCGAAGTGATGGGCTCGGAGGGCTACCTCATCAACGAGTTCATCGCCCCGCGCACCAACAAGCGCTCCGACCGCTGGGGTGGCGACGCCAACCAACGCATGCGTTTTGCAGTGGAGATCGTGCGCCGCATCCGCGAGGCCTGCGGCCCGGACTTCATCATCATCTACCGCCTGTCGCTGGTGGATCTGGTTGACGACGGCAGCAACTGGGAAGAGATCGTGCAGCAGGCCCAGGCCATCGAGGCGGCTGGCGCGACGATCATCAATTCCGGCATCGGCTGGCACGAAGCGCGCATCCCGACCATTGCCACCTCGGTGCCGCGCGCCGCCTTCGCCGGTGTCACCGCCAAGCTCAAGCCGCATGTAACGGTGCCGCTGGTGGCGACCAACCGCATCAACATGCCCGACGTCGCCGAGCACATCCTCGCCAGCGGCGGCGCCGACATGGTGTCGCTGGCGCGCCCGCTGCTGGCCGACCCGCAATGGCCCAACAAGGCCCGCGCCGGCCGCGCCGAGGCGATCAACACCTGCATCGCCTGCAACCAGGCCTGCCTGGACCACGTGTTCGAGAACAAGCTGGCCAGCTGCCTGGTCAATCCGCGTGCCGCACACGAGACCGAGCTGGTCTACCGCCCGGCTGCCACGCCGAAAAAGGTGGCGGTGGTCGGCGCCGGTCCGGCCGGCCTGGCTTGCGCCACGGTGGCCGCCGAGCGCGGCCACCAGGTCACCCTGTTCGATGCCAACGACGAGATCGGTGGCCAGTTCAACGTGGCCAAGCGCATCCCCGGCAAGGAAGAGTTCCACGAGACCCTGCGCTATTTCCGCCACAAGCTGGCTGAAACCGGCGTGCAGCTACGCCTGGGCACGCGAGCAGACGCGGCCAGCCTGGCCGGCTTCGACGAGGTGGTGCTGGCCACCGGCATCACGCCGCGCAAGGTCGACTTCCCCGGCGCCAACCACGCCAAGGTGGTCAGCTACCTGGACGTGCTGCTGGGCCGGGTCGAAGTGGGCGCCAGTGCGGCGATCATCGGCGCCGGCGGCATCGGCTTCGATGTCGGCGAGTTCCTCAGCCACGCTGGTGAGTCCCCCTCGCTGGACCCACAGCGCTGGATGGCCGAATGGGGCGTGGACAGCACGTTCGAGGCCCGCGGCTCGCTGGCCAGGCCGCAGCCCGAGGCATCGCCGCGGCGGCTGTGGCTGCTGCAGCGCAGCCCGGGCAAGCCCGGCGCGCGGCTGGGCAAGACCACCGGCTGGATCCACCGCGCCACGCTGAAGGCCAAGGGCGTGCGCATGCTCGGCGGCGTCGAGTACCTGGGCGTGGACGACGAAGGCCTGCGCATCCGCGTGGAAGGCAGCGAACAGCTGCTGCCGGTCGATCATGTGGTGATCTGCGCCGGGCAGGAACCGAACCGCGCATTGCAGGCCGAGCTGCAGGCCGCCGGCATCAACGCGCAGCTGATCGGCGGTGCCGATGTAGCGGCCGAACTGGACGCCAAGCGGGCCATCGACCAGGGCAGCCGGGTGGCCGCCGCGCTCTGATGAGCGCATGAATGGGGGACGGAATGTGATTTCCGTCACCCCTCCGGAACCTGAATGTCAAGCCGGCCGGTTCACGATGCGTTCGGCTACGCCCCCCTACCTTGCGCCATCTTTCCGCTCACCAGCCAGTTTCCGGTGAGCCGGCGCAGCCCCCACGATCGGTACTGGTCGTTTCTTTTGGGGCTGCCCACGGGGCGGCCCCGATGGCCGCCTCCCCATGACGCCAAGTCGTACCCCGCATCCTGTCGCCCCCGCGACTGGAAGCGGAGAGTGCGGCCCATACGGAGCAAGGAGTTATATGAAACTGGCCTGGATTCTCTGGCTGTCGCAGTTGTTGCCGCAGCCGGCCGCTGATTCACTGTGTCTGAGCACCACCGTTTATCTGGAAGCCCGCGACCAGACCCTGCGCGGCCAGCAAGCCGTTGCCGAGGTCGCCCTGCGCCGCCTCGACAGTGGCCTGTGGGGCGACTCGATGTGCCAGGTGGTCACCGCGCGCAAGCAGTTCGCGCCGACCATCGTCTCCCCCGGCACCCAGCTGGGCAATGACGCGGCCTGGAGCGAGGCAATGAACGTGGCCTTCGACGCCGAGCGCAACTGGGCGCTGCCGGCCGGCGAGCGCCGCGAGATCGTGCCCGGTGCCAGCCACTTCGCCGCGTTGTCCATCGCCAGCCCGAACTGGCGCAACGCCTACCAGGTGGCCACCATCGGCGATCACACCTTCTATAAGGTGCAGAACCTCAAGCCGCGGCAGTCGTAACGATCCGTGCTGGCGGCAGCGTTGCCGCCCGCTGGCAGGCTCTGGGATAGTGGGCGTTTCCCGCCCGCATCACCTGGAGTTCCCATGAAGCTGTACAGCAAGCCCGGTGCCTGTTCCACCGCCGACCACATCGCCCTGCAGTGGACCGGCCAGCCGTTCGAGGTCGAACTGCTGAACAAGGACACCCTCAAGGGTCCGGAATTCCTCAAGATCAATCCGGCCGGCGCCGTTCCCGCGCTGGTCGATGGCGACTTCGTGCTGCTGCAGAACGCCGCGATCATGGGCTATATCGCCGACACCTACCCGCAGGCCGGCCTCGGCGGCGATGGCAGCGCGCGCCAGCGTGCCGAAGCTACCCGCTGGCTGGCCTTCGTCAATTCCGACGTGCATCCGGCCTTCTCGCCGCTGTTCGCACCGGGCAAGTTCATCGCCGACGAAAGCCAGTTCGATGCGATCCGCGCCGCCGCACACAAGCGCCTGCGTGGCCTGTTCGAGACCGCTGACAGGCAGCTGGCCGACAAGCCCTGGCTGGCCGGCTTCCGCAGTTTCGCCGACCCGTACTTCTACATCACCCTGCGTTGGGCCGCCGGCACCAAGGTCGACCTGTCGGGCCTGGACAACCTGGCCGCCTACAAGGCACGCATGGACGCCGATGCCGGCGTGCAGGCCGCACTGAAGGCCGAAGGCCTGGCCTGAGCCTGACCCGGGGTCGGATCCGTCTGCACAGCAGGCGGCTCTGACCCCACCGGCGCCATCACCACACTCAGCCGATCTGGCGGATCACTTCACCGTTGGCATCGCGCAGGTAGGTCGGCACCACTTCGATGCGCAGCGCTCCCGCCACCGGGTAGATGCCACGTTCGGCACGCACGCCCGCCAGGGCCTGCAGCCCCGTCTCGTCCAGCGCCCAGCGCGCGCTGTCGGCCGATACCTCGCCGGTTTCACCGCGCGCTGCCGGAATGAACTCCCACTGCCGCTCGCGGCTGGCCAGTTCCAGCGATTTGCCGTGGCGCAGGCGCAATGGCAGCAGCTCGCACACACTGGCCACCTGCCCGGCGCCGAGCACCAGGGTGGTGACCCCCGCCTCCTGCCGCCAATCCAGTGTCTCGATGAACAACATGCCGGTGCTGGAGCCCTCGCGCTCGCTGCCGGCCCGCACCTGTGCGGCGAGTGTCGGATCCTCCAACAGGTTGCCGCGATGCAGGTCGCTGATCCACAGCGGCATCGCCGGTTGCAGCGCCTGCAGCACGCCGCGCGTCGACCAACGCTTGACCGCTTCCATCTCCTCATCGGTCAGCCCGACCAGCTGCAGGAACTGCAGGTGGCCATTGGCGGTGTCGCGCGCAGGCAACTGCGGATCGGCGATGAAGGCCAGGTGGCACAGGCGCGTGCCGGTCTCCAGCGCGATCGGGCCGTTGGCGTTCAGATGGTGACCATCCTCGAACACGTTGCCGCTGCCAAACACGTAGCGCGCCAGGTTCTGCAGCAGGTTCATCGGCCACACCGGCGGGTTGCTGCCGGCGTGCTCACCGGCTTCAGCAGCCAGGCGGAAGGTCAGCTCGAAACCATAGCCGCTGGCGGCGGCATCGCTGCTCTCCTTGGTGTACAGCTCGGAGAAGCCGTAGGTGATGTAGTGCCAATGCGGTACCGGTGCATCCACCCAGTAAACGCTGATGCCATCCAGTGGATCCTGGCCACCCAGCGTGTACGGCAACGCCGTACCGTAGTGACGGGGTTCCTGGCCGGCATACAGCGGCGCCAGCGCCGCATTGATCGCGTCCCAGCCTGGGGTGTCGGTGTCGTCGTGGTCGTCCTGCACGCGGGACTCCTTGTGGGGAAGTGAACCGATCACTTTACGCGGTGGCTCATGCCTGCACGACCTCGCCGCCACCATTGACCACGGCGGCCTGGGTTTCCTGCCACCAGCGCTGCGCCAGCGCCGGGCTGCGCGCCTTGCCCACCGCCGCCAGCAGTTCCGGGCACAGGCGTTCCAGTGCAAGTGCATCGGTGCAGCGTTCAATCTTCAACTGCATGAAGTAGCCCTTCAGGCCCAGGTGGCGCCGCACCGCCTCGCTCATCGCGTCGTACAGCTGCTGGTACAACGCCGGATCCTGTTCGCGGCCGGTGCTGATGCCACGTACCGGTGCCAGCTCGGCATTGCCACCGATCACTTCGATCAGGCCCTGCGCTTCCAGCTGCTCCAGTGCATCGGCCGGCGCGCGCAGGCCTTCGAACAGGCCACGCAGTTCGGTGTCATCGCGATGGCCGTCGACCATCAGCAGGATCGAACGCAGTGCCGCCGGCAGGCGCCGGCCACGGTCTTCGATTTCCTGACGGCCAGCAGCCGTCTTGGCGTGCAGCAATGCCATTGCCTCCCCCTCCCTCGATGCGCAATGCCGGCGCGCCCTGACGGGCACGCCCCCTGTGTGCCATCCCCGGACGGCACGCGCCTTCCCCGGCGCGCGCCGCGTATTGCAGGTCGATGACAGGCCGAGCTTAGCGCAAGTGCCGCGGGTAGTGCCGGCCGCTGGCCGGCAACCTCGGGATTGAGGGGGGGGGCCGGCCAGTAGCCGGCACTACCGGATCAACGGCCCAGCGCGCGGCGGATCTCCTCCAGCGCGCTGGGGTCGTCCAGCGTCGACAGGTCACCCGGGTCGCGCTGTTCGGCCAGCGCCTGCAGCGAGCGCCGCAGCAGCTTGCCGGAGCGGGTCTTGGGCAGTGCATTGACCACGTGTACGTGCGCCGGGCGTGCGACCGCGCCGAGCGAGGTGGTCACCGTCGCCATCATCTCGGCCACCACCGGCGCCGGATCCTCGCCATCCAGGCCCTGCTTGAGGGTGACGAACACCAGCGGCACCTGCCCCTTCAGTTCATCCTTGACCCCGATCACGGCGGCCTCGGCCACCCGCGGATGGCTGGAAATGGCCTCCTCGATCTCGCGCGTGCCCAGACGGTGCCCGGCTACATTGATGA
Source organism: Stenotrophomonas sp. YJH_SMC_58 (assembly GCF_059369635.1). Classification (NCBI taxonomy): domain Bacteria; kingdom Pseudomonadati; phylum Pseudomonadota; class Gammaproteobacteria; order Lysobacterales; family Lysobacteraceae; genus Stenotrophomonas; species Stenotrophomonas sp. YJH_SMC_58. The sequence goes on along the minus strand of NZ_JCAFSW010000009.1, from coordinate 30,251 downwards.
CATCATCGGTGCGACCGAGGATGAAGGTGTAGCCATCGTCGTCGCGGATCGCCCAGTCCAGCGAGCTGTACAGCAGTTCCTTGAAGTGGCTGAAGTAGCTCTGCAGGAAGCGGCTGTCATCATTCCACACGGTGCTCATGCAACCCGGCGGCAGCGGTGGCGACACCACCAGCACGCCCTTCTGCCCCGGTGCGACTTCCTCGCCAGTGTTCTCGTCGATCACCTTCATCCGATAGCCGAGATTGGGGAACCCGGGCGAGCCGAAACGCACCGGCTTCATCTCCAGGCCCGGCAGCAGGGTCAGTGCCGGCCAGCCGGTTTCGGTCTGCCAGTAGTTGTCGATGATCGGCTTGCCGAGCGCTTCGCTGATCCAGTGCGCGGTCGGCTCGTCGAGCGGCTCGCCGGCCAGGAACAGGTACTTCAGCGCACGCAGGTCGTGGCGATGGATGAAGTCCGCGTCGTGCTTCTTCAGCACGCGGATGGCGGTGGGCGAGGAGAACATCGTGCGCACGTTGTACTGCTCGCACAGCGCCCACCAGATGCCGGGATCCGGATTGGTCGGCAGGCCTTCGTACAGCAGCGAGGTGCAGCCACCGATCAGCGGGCCGTACACATTGTAGGAGTGGCCCACCGCCCAGCCGACATCGGAGGTGGAGAACATCACCTGGCCCGGCTTGCAGTCGAACACGGTCTCCATCGACTGCGCCATCGCCACTGCATAGCCGCCCACATCGCGCTGCACGCCCTTCGGCTTGCCGGTGGTGCCGGAGGTGTACAGCAGGTAGCTCGGTTCGCTCGCTTCCAGCCACTGCACCGGCACATCCACTTCCCCGATCTGTGCATGCAGCGTGGCGTAGTCCACATCACGGCCCGGCACGCGGGGTTCGGCGGCATCCAGCCCGCGCGACACGATCAGCACATGCGGTGGCGGCGACGCCGCTTCGGCGCAGGCGGCGTCGACCATCGGCTTGTACGGAATCAGCTTGCCACCGCGCATACCGGCGTCGGCCGCGATCAGCAGCTTGGGCTTGGCATCGTCGATGCGCAGCGCCAGGTTGTGCGCGGCGAAGCCACCGAACACCACCGAGTGCACCGCACCGATGCGCGCGCAGGCCAGCATCGCAAACACCGCCTCGGCCATGTTCGGCATGTAGATCACCACGCGGTCACCGTGGCCGACACCGAGGTGCTTGAGTACCGCGGCGAAGTCGTTCACTTCGCGGTACAGCTGGCGATAGGTGATCTCGCGTGTGCTGTTGGTTTCGGTGGAGATGGCGACCAGCGCGAGCTGGTCGGCGCGCTCGGCCAGGTGGCGGTCGACGGCGTTGTAGCAGAGATTGGTTTCGCCGCCGACGAACCAGCGCCGGAACGGCGGGTTGCTGTAGTCGAGCACCTGCTGCGGCGGTTTATGCCAATGGATGCGCTTGGCTTCCTCGCCCCAGAAGGCCTCCGGCTCGTCGATCGAGCGACGGTAGGTTTCCTCGTAGTTCATGACGCAGCCCTCCCAGACAAAGTCATGGGTTCGAGGATAGTCCGGTGCTGCCGCGCGGGCCGCCCTACCTTGGTAGGGGGTGGGTTTGTTCTGCAGGGCTTGCAGCCCTGCACCTGCAGAAGCCGAAGCCAAAGCCAAAGCAACAGCAGAAGCTGGCTTACTGGGGGATGGCGGGGTGGATCCGGTGGCGGGAGACGCCGTAAACCCGTCCATGGGGGCTTGGCCACGGCATCCATGCCGCGGACACTCCCGCCACCGGACCCACCCCGCCTTCGACAGTTTCCTGCCATCTGTCGGAACGGCGGATTGCGCTGGTAGGTGTCGACCTTGGTCGACACGGTAGATCCACGCAATGCGTGGATGACTCATTCGATATCTGAAAGAAAAATCGTGTCGACCAAGGTCGACATCTACCAACAGCCGTGCGGAACAACGGCCGCAGTTACCAACAGCCGCGGGAATCTGTCAGAGGCGGGGCGGTGTGGGTGGGCAGGACCGTTGGCGCCATGGATGGCGCCATCGAGCCCCCATGGATGGGTTTACGGCGTGTCCTGCCCACCCATACCTCCCCGCCAACCCACGGACAGCCCGCTTTTGACGTTGATGTTGACGTTGATTCTGCAGGTGCAGGGCTGCAAGCCCTGCCAACCCCCTAGAACGGAGCCGCGGACTCGAACGCGAGCGCCTCGCCCGTCAGCGGATGCGTGAACCGCAGGCTGCACGCATGCAGATGCACGCGGTGCGCCGGTGCCGCGTCATACAGCACGTCGCCAACAATCGGATGGCCAATAGTGGCCATGTGCAACCGCAGCTGATGGCTGCGGCCAGTGATCGGTTCCAACGCCACGCGCGTGCGCCGGGCTTCTACATCACGCGCCAGTACGCGCCAGCGGGTCAACGCCGGCTTGCCGCGTTCGTGATCGACCATCTGCTTCGGCCGGTTCGGCCAGTCAACGATCAACGGCAGGTCCACTTCACCGGAATCACCCTCGAGCAGCCCCTGCACCACCGCTTCATACCGCTTGCCAACCTGGCGCTGCTCGAACTGCATCGACAACGTCGCCTGCATGTCCTTGCCACGCGCATGCAGCAGCAGGCCGGAGGTCACCTGGTCCAGCCGGTGCACGGTCAACGCATCCGGATACAGCGCCTGCAGGCGCGCGACCACGCAGTCCTGGTTCTCGGCGCTGCGGCCGGGTACGGACAACAGGCCAGCCGGCTTCTCGGCCACCAGCAGTGCGTCATCGATGTAGTGCAGGTGGATCATGCGGTTCCAGGAGCTCCAAATGAAAACGGGGAAGCCGAAGCCTCCCCGTTTTCTGCGTACCAACCAACGGTCGGTACCTACCTTGATGGAAGACGTACCGGCCGGAGCCGGTACCGCCTGCATCAGCCCAGCAGGTGGGCGACGCCGGCGCGCTCTTCTTCCAGCTCGGCCAGGGTCTTGTCGATGTACTTCTGGCTGAAGTCGTCGATCGGCAGATCCTTGACCAGGGTGTACTTGCCGTTCTCGGTGGTCACCGCGAAGCCGAAGATCACGCCTTCCGGAATGCCGTAGGAACCGTCGGACGGCACGCCCATGGTGACCCACTTGCCGTTGCTGCCCAGCACCCAGTCACGCACGTGGTCGATCGCTGCATTGGCGGCCGAAGCAGCCGAGGACGAGCCACGGGCTTCGATGATCGCCGCGCCGCGCTTGCCGACGGTCGGGATGAAGGTGTTGGCGTTCCACTCCTGGTCGTTGATCGCATCGGCGATCGACGCACCATCGGCGGTGGCGAAACGGTAGTCCGGGTACATGGTCGGGCTGTGGTTGCCCCACACCACCAGCTTCTCCATGCCACCGACCGGCTTGCCGAGCTTGGTCGACAGCTGGCTCAGCGCGCGGTTGTGGTCCAGGCGCAGCATGGCGGTGAAGTTTTCCGGCTTCAGGTCCGGGGCCGACTTCATCGCGATGTAGGCGTTGGTGTTGGCCGGGTTGCCGACCACCAGCACCTTCACGTCACGGCTGGCGACCTTGTTCAGCGCTGCACCCTGGGCGGTGAAGATCTTGGCGTTCTCCAGCAGCAGGTCCTTGCGCTCCATGCCCGGGCCGCGCGGACGTGCGCCGACCAGCAGGGCGATGTCGGCGTCCTTGAACGCGACTTCGGCGTCATCGGTGCCGACCATGCCGGCCAGCAGCGGGAAGGCACAGTCTTCCAGCTCCATCATCACGCCCTTCAGGGCGGCCTGGGCCTTGTCCACCGGCAGTTCCAGCAGCTGCAGGATGACCGGCTGGTCCTTGCCCAGCATTTCGCCGGAGGCGATGCGGAACAGCAGGGCATAACCGATCTGGCCGGCGGCGCCGGTCACGGCAACACGAACGGGTGCTTTCATGGGGGTTTCCTCTTGCTTGCAAGCGTTTGATGGGACGCCGCGGGCAGAGCCACGGAGGCCAGGCGGGCGGCGGGGAACAGGGAAACGGCCACCCATGGGTGGCCGTTTCGAAGGGGGATCAGGCGGCGAGGTGCTTGTTCCACTCCGCGACGCGGTCGGCCTGGGCGGCCAGCACGGCGTCGACGTCGCCTTCCAGGGTGATCGAATGGATCACGTCGCCCTGCTTGACCGAATCAACGATGGCCTGGCCTTCCAGGACCTTGCCGAAGACGGTGTGGCGGCCGTCCAGCCAGTCGGTCTTGATGTGGGTGATGAAGAACTGGCTGCCGTTGGTGTTCGGGCCGGCGTTGGCCATCGACAGCGAGCCGACCTCGTGCTTCACGCCGTTCTTCTCGTCTTCGAACTTGTAGCCCGGGCCGCCGGTGCCACGACCCTGCGGGCAGCCGCCCTGGATCATGAAGTCGGCGATCACGCGGTGGAAGATCAGGCCGTCATAGAAGCCGTGCTTGACCAGGTTCACGAAGTTGGCCACGGTCAGCGGCGCCTTGTCGGCGAACAGCTCGACCTTGATCGGGCCCTGGGTGGTGTCGAAAGTGGCGATGAGGGACATGAAGATCCTTGATGCAGAGGGGAACGCGTCTAGCCACCTAGTTTACACCTGCCTCGTGGCGGCGGCGGCTTCGACCATCGGTGAAGAACCCGGCTTCAGCCCATGGACGGGAAGCCGCGTCTCCGGGCGCTGGCGGCCCCGGCCGACGCGGCGGACAGCCAGCTGAATGGGCCCCGCGACGGATGTGAAATCCACCTTTTCGCGAATCGTCAAGTTCGACGTATAATGTTGGACTTCTTTTTCCAAATCCGGCGCCGACTGGCCCCCTTTCGTATGTCCATCGAAAATCTTCGCAACATCGCCATCGTCGCCCACGTCGACCATGGCAAGACCACCCTGGTCGACCAGCTGCTGAAGCAGTCCGGCACCCTGTCCGAGCGCACCGTCCTCGCCGAGCGCGTGATGGACAGCAACGACCAGGAAAAGGAACGCGGCATCACCATCCTGGCCAAGAACACCGCCATCACCTGGGAAGACAAGAAGACCGGCATCAAGAACCGGATCAACATCGTCGACACCCCCGGCCACGCCGACTTCGGTGGTGAGGTCGAGCGCGTGCTGTCGATGGTCGATACCGTGCTGATCCTGGTCGACGCGATGGACGGCCCGATGCCGCAGACCCGCTTCGTGACCCAGAAGGCCTTCGCGATGGGCTTCAAGCCGATCGTCGTGGTCAACAAGGTCGACCGTCCGGGCGCCCGTCCGGAATGGGTGATCGACCAGGTCTTCGACCTGTTCGACAAGCTCGGCGCCACCAACGAGCAGCTGGACTTCCCGATCGTCTACGCCTCGGGCCTGAACGGCTATGCCGGCCTGGAAGACACCGTGCGCGACGGCGACATGACCCCGCTGTACGAAGCGATCATGCAGCACGCGCCGAAGCCGGAAGTGGACCCGGAAGGCCCGTTCCAGATGCGCATCAGCCAGCTGGACTACAACAACTTCGTGGGCGTGATCGGCATCGGCCGCATCCAGCGCGGCACCCTGAAGAAGAACATGCAGGTCGCGGTCATCGACCGTGAAGGCAAGAAGCGCAACGGCAAGGTGCTGCAGGTGCTGGGCTTCATGGGCCTGGAGCGCATCGAGCAGGATTCGGCCGAGGCCGGCGACATCGTGGCCATCTCCGGCATCCAGGAGCTGACCATCTCCGACACCATCTGCGCACCGGACTTCCCGGAAGCGCTGCCGGCGCTGACCGTCGACGAGCCGACCATCTCGATGACCTTCCAGGTCAACAACTCGCCGTTCGCCGGCAACAAGGACCTGTCCGGTGGCAAGTTCCTGACCAGCCGCCAGATCAAGGACCGCCTGGACCGTGAAAAGGTCCACAACGTGGCCCTGAAGGTCGAGCAGCTGGAAGACGCCGACAAGTTCCTGGTCTCCGGCCGTGGCGAACTGCACCTGTCGGTGCTGATCGAGAACATGCGCCGCGAAGGCTACGAGCTGGCCGTGTCGCGCCCGGAAGTGATCATCAAGGAAATCGACGGCCAGCTGATGGAGCCGATCGAGCAGCTGGTGGTGGACATCGAAGAAATCCACCAGGGCGGCGTGATGGAAAAGCTGGGCACCCGCAAGGGCCAGCTGAAGAACATGGAATCGGACGGCAAGGGCCGCGTGCGCCTGGAGTACCAGATCCCGGCCCGTGGCCTGATCGGCTTCCAGAACGAGTTCAAGACCCTGACCCAGGGTTCGGGCCTGCTGTTCCACGTGTTCGACCACTACGGTCCGAAGGAACAGGGCGCGATTGCCAAGCGCATCAACGGCGTGATGATCGCCAATGCACCGGGCACCACGCCGGCCTACTCGCTGGGCCCGCTGCAGGAGCGCGGCAAGCTGTTCGCTGCTGAAGGCGACAACGTGTATGAAGGTCAGCTGGTCGGCATCCACTCCAAGGACAACGACCTGACCGTCAACGCGATCAAGACCAAGCCGCTGACCAACATGCGCGCTTCGGGCAAGGACGATGCGATCCAGCTGACCCCGGCGATCAAGTACTCGCTGGAACAGGCCCTGGACTTCATCGAAGACGACGAGCTGGTCGAGATCACTCCGAAGGAGATCCGCCTGCGCAAGAAGTTCCTGACCGAGAGCGATCGCAAGAAGGCTTCGCGCGGCGGCTGAGCCAGCACCCCGTGAACCAGAGCGGCTACAACCCGGATCCACACCGGCATCCGGGTCTGCACGTCATCGCCCTGCTCGAAGCGAGCAAGGCGATGCTGGCGCTGTTGGCCGCCACCGGGCTGGAAGTGCTCGGACCGCAGCCGCTGCGGCACGGCATCATGGCCCTGATCCGGCGTTTCAGCCTCGATCCGGACCATGGCACCCTGCCCTCGCTGCTGCACATGATCAGTCCCGACGCGGTCCACCTGGCCGCGGCGGGGATGATCGGCTACGGCCTGCTGCACCTGGTCGAAGCCTGGGGCCTGTGGCGGGCCAAGGCCTGGGCGTCCTGGCTGGGCTGCCTGACCGCCGCCCTGTACCTGCCTTTCGACGTCTTCGCGATCATCCGCCATCCCGGTTGGCCGTCATGGACGATCCTGGCGATCAACCTGATCGTGGTCTACGTCCTCGCCCGCGACCTGCGCAAGCGCCACCGCTGAGCACCGGCTACACTGGGGATTGGAGCCGACCAAGCCGCCCCATGCGCCCGTCCTTGCCGCCTCTGCTGACCTGCCTGCTCGCCGCGCTGCCGGCGCTGCTTTCGGCTGGCTGCAGCCCGGCCACACCCAGCGCGCATGCGGCCGAACCTGCGAGCCGCAACGTGCCGTTCCCGTACGCCGAAACCGATGTCGCCGACCTGCAGGCGCGGATGACTGCCGGAGATCTGGACAGCACCACCCTGACCCAGGCCTACCTGCAGCGTATCGCCGCCCTGGACCGCACCGGGCCCCGCCTGCGCGCGGTGATCGAGCTCAACCCCGAGGCCCTGAAGGAAGCCGCCGCACGCGACCGCGAGCGCCGCGAAGGGCGCCTGCGTGGGCCGCTGCATGGCATCCCCCTGCTGCTGAAGGACAACATCAACGCCGCACCGATGGTCACCAGTGCCGGCTCACTGGCCCTGCAGGGCTTCCGTCCGGACGATGCCTACCTGGTACGCCGGCTGCGCGAGGCTGGCGCCGTAGTGCTGGGCAAGACCAACCTCAGCGAGTGGGCCAACTTCCGCGGCAATGACTCCATCTCCGGCTGGAGCGCGCGCGGCGGCCAGACCCGCAACCCCTACCGCATCAGCCATTCACCGTGCGGTTCCAGCAGCGGCAGCGCGGTGGCCGTGGCCGCCAACCTGGCCAGCGTGGCGATCGGCACCGAAACCGACGGCAGCATCGTCTGCCCGGCCGCGATCAACGGCGTGGTCGGTCTGAAGCCGACGGTCGGGCTGGTCAGTCGCGATGGCATCGTGCCGATCTCCTTCAGCCAGGACACCGCCGGCCCGATGACCCGCAGCGTCGCCGATGCTGCCGCCGTGCTGACTGCGATCGCCGGCCGCGATGACGCCGATCCCGCCACCGCGACCATGCCCGGCCGTGCGGTCTACGACTACACCGCGCGCCTGGACCCGCAGGGCCTGCGCGGCAAACGCATCGGTCTGCTGCAGACGCCGCTGCTGAAGTACCGCGGCATGCCGCCGCTGATCGATCAGGCAGCGACCGAGCTGCGTCGCGCCGGCGCCGTGGTGGTGCCGGTGGAGCTGCCCAACCAGGGCGCGTGGGCCGAGGCTGAGCGCACGCTGCTGCTGTACGAATTCAAGGCCGGGCTGGAGCGCTACTTCAGCACCCACCGCGCGCCACTGCGCAGCCTGGCCGAACTGATCGCCTTCAACCAGACGCACAGCAAGCAGGAACTGGGCCTGTTCGGCCAGGAGCTGCTGGTGGAGGCCGATGCCACCACCGGCCTGGCAGACCCTGCCTACATCCGCGCGCGCAGTGATGCGCGCCGGTTGGCCGGTCCGGAAGGCATCGATGCAGCCCTCGCCGCCCATCAGCTCGATGCGCTGGTGGCGCCGACCACCGGTGTGGCGTGGCCGATCCGCAGCGAAGGCGACGACTTCCCGGGCGAGAGCTACAGCGCCGCTGCCGTGGCCGGTTACCCCAGCCTGACCGTGCCGATGGGCCAGATCAACGGCCTTCCCGTCGGCCTGCTGTTCATGGGCACCGCCTGGAGCGAGCCGAAGCTGATCGAAATGGCCTACGCCTACGAGCAGCGCACCCGTGCGCGGCGGCCGCCACACTTTGATACCGATGCGCTGATCGACGCCGGCGAGCCCTGAGCTCCGGTGACGCCGCGACATCTTGCTTCCGGTAGTGCCGGCCGCTGGCCGGCAGCTCGATCGCTCCGGCGTTGCCGGCCAGCGGCCGGCACTACCGATCCTGTGGCTCCACCGGCACGATCGCCGCCTCACCATCTTCAGCACCCGGTGAACGCACATCCGCAGTGCGTGCACGTGGACCACGCGGCATATCCAGCTCGTCTTCGTGTTGCAGCCGCGCACGCACCTGCGGCAACGACTGCGGGTGCTCACGTGCGAGGAAATCGAGCATGCGTTCGCGCACCAGGCAGCGAAGATCAAAGGCATCACCGGAACTGCGCGCGCTGACCAGCAGGCGCACCTGGATCGCGCGCTCGTTGGTTTCGGTCACCTGGGTTACGCAGACGCGCCCATCCCATAGCGCCTGGCCATGGCAGATGCGCTCCAGCTCGGCCCGGATCGCCGCGATCGGTGCCCTATAGTCCAGCCACAGAAACGCAGTGCCGAGCAGATCGGCACTGCGCCGCGTCCAGTTCTGGAACGGGTTCTCGATGAACCAGGTCAAGGGCACCACCATCCGCCGCTCATCCCAGATCCGCACCACCACGTAGCTGCTGCCGATCTCCTCGATGCGTCCCCACTCGCCTTCGACGATCACCACGTCGTCCAGGCGGATCGGCTGCGTCAGTGCGATCTGCAGGCCGGCGATGAGGTTGCCGAACACCGGTTTGGCGGCGATGCCCGCCACCAGCCCGATCAGGCCTGCCGACGCCAGCAGCGCCGTGCCGATCTTCTGCACCATCGGGAAGGTCAACAGCACCAGCGACGCACCGAGCACGATGATGCCGCCCATCAACACCCTGCTGAGCACGCGCGTCTGGGTCTGGATGCGGCGTGCCTCCAGGTTGTCGGAGACATCGATGGGATGGCTGCGCAGGATCGCGCGCTCGCCCGCCGCCACCGCGCGTACCAGCAGCCAGACGAAGCAGGCCATCAATGCAATGTGGAGTCCGTGCTGCAGATGGCCCAGCAACGGATCCTGCAGCGGCGTCGCCTGCAAGGCGGGAATCAGCAGCAGCAGCGGCCACGCGGTAGCCAGCGGCAACCCGAGTACTCGACCGATACGCGCACGTCGGCGATCACGCCCTTTCAGCCGGTGATAGATCCACAGGATCAGCCACGCGCCTATGCCGCCCACCACTACGGCCAATCCCAACGGCCATGCGTAGGCCTGTGCGCTCTGCCAGTGCACCGTTGCCACCTCCAGTCGAACAACCAGGTGGACAGCCTCGCGCATGGCGCATGAGCGTCACGTCAGCCGTTCGTAAGCAGGGTGTTGGTCGGGAGGGCTTGCAGCCCTGCACCTGCTGCGTGCTGGGGCAACAGCAACAGCCGAAGCAGAAGCGGGTTTCCTGTGGGATGGCGGGGTGGGTCCGGTTGCGGGGGGCGCTGCAAGTCCCCTCCGGGGCCCGGCCCAGCCGCCGGCGGCTGTGCGTTCGGGCGCTTGCGAAGCGGTGCTTCGCAAGCAAAGCGCCCTCACCCATGTAAGCTCGGTCGCCGCTTGCTCGTGTGCGCAGTCCTGCGCACACGGCAAGACCGGGGTTGGGCGTCCTGCCCAACCCGCCCGAGGCATGCCTCGGGCCAATGCGGCTCACGCCCCCGCAACCGGACCCACCCCGCCTTCGACAGTTTTCTGCGATCTGTCGGAACCTGCTGCTGATGGTGGGTGCCGAGCGTTGGTCGGCACGGGGTCGGAGCCCATTTTGAATACTGCTATCTGACAGAAAAATCGTGTCGACCAACGGTCGACACCTACCAACAGGCGCGCATGCCAATCGCCGCAGTTACCAGTAGATCCACGCCATGCGTGGATGATTCATTCGACATCTGACAGATGTGCCGACCAACGGTCGGCACCCACCAATAGCGACCTGAACCTGTCGAAGGTAGGGCGGTGTCGGAGTGCGGGGTGTCAGCCGCATGGATGCGGCTGCCAAGCTTACAGGGACGTACTTGCAGCGTCCCCGCACTCCGACACCGCCCCGCCAGCCCATGGAATGCATGCTGTTGCCGCTGCTTCGGCTTTTGCCGTTGACGTTGATTGCAGCAGGTGCAGGGCTGCAAGCCCTGCCGAAAACCCCTTACCGCACCTGCTCCTGCTTGCGCACGATCGCCATCGCGATCTCCAGCGACTGCTCATAATTCAACCGCGGGTCCACCGTTGAGCGATACGCACGCTCCAGGTCACGCTCGGTCAGTTCGCGCGCACCACCGGTGCATTCGGTCACGTCCTCGCCGGTCAGCTCCAGGTGCACGCCACCCAGGCGCGTGCCCGCGGCCGCATGCAGATCAAACGACATCTCCACTTCGCCACGCACGTTGTCGAAGCGACGCGTCTTGAAGCCATTGGCAGTGCTTTCGGTGTTGCCATGCATCGCATCGCACACCCACAGCACGCGGCGGCCATCACGCTTGACGGCATCCAGCAGCGGCGGCAGCTTCTCGGCGATCTGCGCCGCACCCATGCGATGGATGAAGCTCAGTCGACCCGGTTCGTCGTGCGGGTTGAGCACATCGATCAGGCGCAGCAGCTGGTCCGGCGTCACCGACGGGCCGACCTTGATCGCAATCGGATTGCGCACGCCACGCAGGTATTCCACGTGCGCGCCATCGAGCGCAGCCGTGCGCATGCCGATCCACGGGTAATGCGTGCTCAGGTTCAACCAGCCCTGCTGGCGCGGCACCCGGCGGGTCAGCGCCTGCTCGTAGGGCAGCAGCAGCGCTTCATGCGAGGTGTAGAAGTCGATGCGGTTGAGGTTGTGCACGCGGGCCCCGGCCAGGGTCTCCATGAAGTGCACCGCATCGCCGATCGAGGCCACCATCTTCTGGTACTCGGCCGCCAGCGGCGAGTGGCTTACCCACTCCAGGTTCCAGTATTCGGGGTGGTGCAGGTCAGCGAAACCACCGTCGATCAGCGCACGCACGAAGTTCATCGTCATCGCCGAATGCGCGTGGGCCTGCAGCATCCGCTTCGGGTCCGGCAGACGCGCTGCTTCAGTGAAAGCGGGGGCGTTGATCACATCGCCGCGGTAGCTCGGCAGGGTCACGCCGTCGCGGGTCTCGGTATCGGCCGAACGCGGCTTGGCGTACTGGCCGGCAAAGCGGCCAACGCGGATCACCGGCTGGCGCAGGCCGTGCACCAGCACCAGGCTCATCTGCAGCAGGACCTTCAGCCGGTTGGAGATGGTGCCCGATTCGCAGTCGCTGAAGTTCTCGGCGCAGTCGCCGCCCTGCAGCAGGAAGCGCTTGCCTTCCTGGGCCTCGGCCAGCTGCTGCTTCAGCGCCAGGATCTCCCATGAGGTGACCAGCGGTGGCAGCCGCTTAAGCTCGTGCAGGGCCGCCCCCAGGGCTACCGGGTCGGGATAGGTCGGCATCTGCAGCGCGGTCTTGCCCCGCCAGCTCTCCGGCGACCAGGCAGCGGCGGTCGCGGCGGGATCGGGCACAGGCGGAACGGCGGACAGGCTCATTGCAGACTTCCGGGATGGGGGGCGGTCATGGTCGCAGAGCCGGCCGCTGACGCAAAGGGCCGGTCCGGCCTACCGGCTCGCCTGAACGGCAGAGAAAGGCCGACGCCAGCGGCCAGATCCTGCATGGTCAGCCGCCCGGGACAGGCGCATGATTTGTTACGGAGTAACACTTCAATGTCATGGACCGGCCCCTTCCACATCCAGCCGCCACCTCTCCCACCATGAAGCCCTCGCCCCTCGCTACCGGCATCACCTTCGCCCTGGCTCTGGCCAGCCTGCCCGCCTTCGCCTCGGCAGCCGACGCCCCCGCTTCGTCCGTCAAGGATCTGGATGCGGTCACCGTCCACGCCCAGCTCGACCAGGCCCGCAACACGCTGTCGCCGGACATCGGCAGCAGCCAGTACCAGATCACCGCCGAGGACATCCAGAAGCAGCCGCTGGGTGCCTCCGCGCCACTCAGCCAGGTACTGCTGCAGGCCCCTGGCATGGTCCAGGACTCCTATGGCGGCGTGCATGTGCGTGGCGACCACGCCAACCTGCAGTACCGCATCAACGGCGTGCTGCTGCCCGAATCGATCTCCGGCTTCGGCCAGACCCTGGACGCGCGCACCATCAAGAGCATCCGCCTGATGGACGGCGCACTGCCGGCGCAGTTCGGCGAGCGCACCGCAGCGGTGGTCGACATCACCACCCGCAACGGTGCCGGGCTGGGCAATGGCGGCAGCGCGGGGCTGACCACCGGCTCGTTCGGCAAGATCAATCCGAACGCCTCGTGGTGGGGCAGCCAGGGGCGCTGGAGCTGGTTCCTGACCGGCAATTACGACCAGAACGAGGTCGGCCTGGAGAACCCCACCAACTCACGCAAGCCGCTGCACGACGACACCCACCAGGGCAAGGCCTTCGCCGACCTGACCTACCTGGTCAATGACAACACCCGCCTGAGCGTGTTCGCCGGTTTCGCCAACAACCGCTTCCAGATCCCGGTCAACCCCGGGCAGACCCCACAGTTCGGTTATCTGGACACCACCACCTTCGACTCCAGCCAGCTGGATGAGACCCAGCGCGAGACCACCCGCTTCGGCATGCTGGTGCTGCAGGGCACGCTGGGCGGCACCGCGTACCAGCTATCGGCCGGACAGCGCTACAGCGACGTGGCGTTCAACCCGGACGTGGTGGGCGACCTGGTGTTCAGTGGCGTCGCCTCGCAGGTCCAGCGCAGCAACCGCGCCAACACCCTGCAGGCCGACTTCTCAACGCCGTTGGGCAACGACCACACGCTGCGCTATGGCCTGTACGGCAATTACGAGAACGCGCGGGCCAGCAGCAACAGCTGGGTGTTCCCGGTTGATGACGGCGGCCAGCAGTCCGGCACGACACCGCTGTTGATCCCCGACCGCAGCGCGTTCCACGCCAGTACGCTGGCACTGTACGTACAGGACGAGTGGAAGATCGGCGACGACTGGACCGTGAACTACGGCCTGCGTGGCGACCGCTACAAGGCCTTCGGCCGCACCGAAGGCCAGCTCAGCCCGCGCGTGGGCGTGGTCTGGAATGCCAGCGACAGCACCACCGTGCACGCCGGCTATTCGCGCTACTTCACGCCACCGGCCAGCGAGTTGATTGCCAGCAGCGACATCGCGCTGTACGACGGCACCACCAACCAGCAGCCCAGCGGCGGCAACAACACGCCGCTGGCCGAGCGCAGCGACTACTACGACATCGGCGTCTCGCAGCAACTGGGCGAGCACCTGACCCTGGGCCTGGACGCGTATGACCGACGCGTCGCACGCCTGCAGGACGAAGGCCAGTTCGGCGCCGCCTACATCTACTCGACGTTCAACTATCGCCGTGGCCACATCCGTGGACTGGAGTTCAGTGCCGACTACAGCAACGGCCCGTTCAGCGCCTACTTCAACGCGGCGTACAACAAGGCCATCGGCACCCAGGTGATCACCAGCCAGTACAACCTCGATCCGGACGCGCTGGCCTATGTGGCCGACCACTGGATCCACCTCGACCACGACCAGAAACTGACCTCATCGGGTGGCTTCAGCTACGCCTTTGCCGGACACAACCGGATCGGTGCCAACTACGTGTTCGGCAGCGGCCTGCGTTCGGACATCGAGGGCGTACCCAACGGCGGCGAGCTGCCGTCGTACCTGCAGGTGAACCTCAGCGCCGGGCACGACTTCAATGCCGACAGCGGCCATCCGTTGCACGTCCAACTGGCCGTGATCAACGCACTGGATCGCAGCTACCAGCTGCGCGACGGTGGCGGTGTCGGCGTCTTCGCCCCGCAGTGGGGACCGCGCCGAGGTGCTTACCTGAGCCTGCAGCAGGACTTCTGAGGTAGTGCCGGCCGCTGGCCGGCATCCTCACGGTGTGCCGGCCAGCGGCCGGCACTACCCTTCGTCAACGATTGGGGTCAGAGCCCTTTGCGATGCCAAGGGACCCGACCCCGTTTCGCTTTCAGCGCTTGACCTTGCCCAGCGACACCACGAGCGCCCACAACGCCAGCAGCACGAACCACACGCCCGACCACATCGGCATGGTCAGGCCCAGGAAGGTCCAGTCGATGTTGCCGCAGTTGCCGGTACCGGTCAGTACCGTGCGGAATACTTCCAGCGGTCCCATGGTCTCGCTCAGGAACGCCAGCGGCGGGCCACAGGTGGAGCCCATTTCCGGCGGCAGCATCTGCACGTAGACGTGGCGCGCGGCGATGCCGGCACCCACTGCGGCGGCAATGAACGCCAGCACGCCATAGGTCGCGCGTCCCGGGCGGTTGGAGGGCCCGTGCAGCGCACCGATCAGGAACAGCAGGCCGAGCGCGGCAAAGGCCAGGCGCTGGAAGATGCACAGCGGACACGGCTCCAGGCCCATCTTCAACTGCAGGAAGATCGCGTAGCCAAGCAGGCCCGCGCAGATCAGGAAGCCCAGCAAGAACTGGGCGCGGAAGGGCCAGCGCAGTGGATTCATCGTCAACGCTCAAATGGATCAGGCGCCAAGCGTAACCGAGAGTGCGTGCCATTCGAACCGCCACAGGTGACGCCTGTCGGAACGGTGCGGGTCAGATCCCAGTGCGAATGCAAAGGGCTCTGGCCTGCGGTGCTGCCTGCCCGGGGTCAGGGCCCTTTCCTGCGGAAAGGGATCCGAGCCCTGGAAACGCAAAAGCCCGGCAGAGGCCGGGCTTTCGCTGTGTCGCGTTGGAGCGGTCCGATTACTCGGCCACTTCCTCGGCCACGACCGGACGGTCAACCAGCTCAACGTAGGCCATCGGCGCGTTGTCGCCGGCGCGGAAGCCGCACTTCAGCAGGCGCAGGTAGCCGCCCGGACGGTTCGCGTAGCGCGGGCCCAGGATGGTGAACAGGTTGCCCACGGCTTCGTTGTCGCGCAGGCGGGCGAAGGCCAGACGGCGGTTGGCGACGGAGTCGACCTTGGCCAGGGTGATCAGCGGCTCGGCAACGCGGCGCAGTTCCTTGGCCTTCGGCAGGGTGGTCTTGATCAGCTCGTGCTTGAACAGCGAGGCGGCCATGTTCTTGAACATCGCTTCGCGGTGGGCGCTGGTGCGGCTGAACTTACGGCCAGACTTCTGGTGACGCATGGTGATATTCCTTGGTTAATGATGTGGCTGTGTAGATCGTTGTCGCCATCCTGGCGTTGCTGCGCGGACTGCGGATGGTCCTGGCCGCCCGTCCTGGACGACCTGCCGCGCGAACCTGCGGTTCGTCATGGCATGGTGTGTTGCATTGAAGGCCCCACCGCGAACGGTGGAGCCTTCAGGCATTACCGATATCAGCCCAGCATGCCGTGGCTGGCGACACCGGCCGGCGGCCAGTTCTCCAGCTTCATGCCGAGCGACAGGCCGCGCTGAGCCAGCACTTCCTTGATCTCGGTGAGCGACTTCTTGCCCAGGTTCGGGGTCTTCAGCAGCTCCACTTCGGTCTTCTGGATCAGATCGCCGATGTAGTAGATGCTTTCAGCCTTCAGGCAGTTGGCCGAACGCACGGTCAGCTCCAGATCGTCGATCGGGCGCAGCAGCACCGGATCCACGCCGTTGTTTGCCGGCTTGGCCGCACCGCGGTCGCGGTGGGTGAAGTCACCGAACACCGACAGCTGGTCACTGAGGATGTCGGCGGCGGTGCGCACGGCTTCCTCGGCGTCGATGGTGCCGTTAGTCTCGATATCGATGACCAGCTTGTCCAGGTCGGTACGCTGTTCGACGCGGGCCGCTTCCACGGCATAGGCGACGCGGCGGACCGGCGAGAACGAGGCATCCAGGACCAGGCGGCCGATGGCACGGGTTTCTTCGTCCGGACGACGACGCGCGGCAGCCGGCTGGTAGCCGAAACCACGTTCGATCTTCAGACGCATGTTGATTGCCGTGTCCTTGGTCAGGTGGCAGATCACATGGTCGCCGTTCAGGATCTCCACATTGTGGTCGACCTTGATGTCGGCAGCGGTGACAACGCCCGGGCCCTGCTTGGACAGGGACAGGGTGGCGCTGTCGCCGGAGTGCATACGGATGGCCACGTCCTTGAGGTTCAGCAGGACTTCGAGCACGTCCTCCTGCAGACCTTCGACCGTGGTGTACTCATGCAACACGCCGTCGATTTCGACTTCCGTGATGGCGAAGCCCGGGATGGACGACAGCAGCACGCGACGCAGGGCATTACCCAGCGTATGCCCGTAACCCCGCTCCAAAGGTTCGATAACGACCTTTGCACGGGTGTCGGTAAGGCGTTCGATCTGCGGACCGCGAGGACGCAGAACCTGGTTGGCGGTAACCGTCATGTTGCGGGTTCTCCTAGTGAACCCCCGGCCGTCGCCGGGGGCTCTCCAATGTGAATTACTTCGAATACAGCTCGACGATCAGCGCTTCGTTGATGTCCGCAGGCAGATCCGAACGATCCGGAACAGCCTTGAAGATGCCGGTGAACTTGCCGGAATCCACTTCAACCCACGACGGGCTCAGGTCATGCTGGGCGGCGACGGTCAGGGCTTCCTGGACGCGCAGCTGCTTGGCAGCCTTTTCAGACAGAGCGATGGCGTCGCCAGCCTTGACCTGGTACGAAGCCAGGTTGACCGACTTGCCATTCACGGTGACGCCGCGGTGCGACACCAGCTGACGGGCAGCCGGACGGGTCACGGCGAAGCCCATGCGGTAGACGACGTTGTCCAGGCGGGTTTCCAGCAGCTGCAGCAGGTTCTCGCCGGTGTTGCCCTTCTTGGTCGAGGCCTTCTTGTAGTAGTTGCGGAACTGACGCTCCAGCAGGCCGTAGATACGCTTGACCTTCTGCTTTTCACGCAGCTGGGTGGCGTAGTCGGACAGCTTGCCCTTGCGGGCAGTGGCGCCGTGCTGGCCGGGCTTCTGCTCCAGCTTGCACTTCGAGTCCAGCGCACGCGCCGGGCTCTTCAGGGACAGGTCGGCGCCTTCGCGGCGGGCGAGCTTACAGGTAGGACCGATATAACGAGCCATTTCTTATCGCTCCCTTTAGACGCGACGCTTCTTCGGCGGACGGCACCCGTTGTGCGGGATAGGCGTCACGTCGATGATGTTGGTGATCTTGTAGCCGACGTTGTTCAACGAACGCACGGCCGACTCACGGCCCGGACCCGGGCCCTTGATGCGAACTTCCAGCGACTTCACGCCGTAGTCCAGCGCAGCACGACCGGCCTTTTCAGCGGCCACCTGGGCAGCGAACGGGGTCGACTTGCGCGAACCGCGGAAGCCAGCGCCACCGGAGGTCGCCCACGACAGAGCGTTGCCCTGGCGGTCGGTGATGGTGACGATGGTGTTGTTGAACGAAGCGTGGACGTGGGCAACGCCGTCGGTGACGACGCGCTTGATCTTCTTCTTGGTCTTAGCAGCGGGCTTAGCCATTTCTCAGTCCCTTACTTCTTGATCGCCTTGCGCGGACCCTTGCGGGTGCGGGCGTTGGTACGGGTGCGCTGGCCACGCAGCGGGAGGCCACGACGGTGACGCAGGCCGCGGTAGCAGCCCAGGTCCATCAGGCGCTTGATCGCGATGCCGATCTCACGGCGCAGATCGCCTTCCACGATGTACTTGCCGACTTCGGCGCGCAGGCGCTCGATTTCCGGCTCCGACAGATCGCGGATCTTGGTGGTCGAAGCAACGCCTGCGACTTCGCAGACCTTCTTCGAACGGGTACGGCCGATGCCGTAAATGCTTTGCAACCCGACCCAGACATGCTTCTGGGCTGGCAGGTTGACGCCTGCAATACGCGCCATGACGCGGTTCTCCAGCTGAGTGATGGCCGACAGCGCGCCTCGGGCACGCCAATCCGGCGGGATGGATCAAAAAAGTGAACTAGCGATACTAACAAGGTTCCGGTTTACATGGAAGCCCGTGAAACCATTGGTTTCATGAACCCGGCCTGGGGAGTGTGCCCAGGCTCCGGCGCCGGATGGGGTTGGACCTGGGGTTCCCCCCGGGGCCGCCCGCGCTACTCCAGCGCGGGACCACCTCATCACACCCCCACCCGGAACCGCTGCGGGGGCCGCCCTTCGTTTGTGTGGCCGGAGTCCGCGAAGCGGAGGGACCATCACGTCAGGAAGACGAAAGTATAACAGGCCAATCAGCCGCGGGCAAAACCGCCGCGGTTGCCGCCCTTCAGGTTGGCCTTCTTCAGCAGGCTCTCGTACTGGTGGGACATCAGGTGCGCCTGCACCTGGGCGATGAAGTCCATCACCACCACCACCACGATCAGCAGCGAAGTACCACCGAAGTAGAACGAGGCGTTCAGCTGCGTGCGCATCAGTTCCGGCAGCAGGCAGACGATCACCAGGTAGGCCGAGCCGGCTGCGGTCAGGCGGGTCAGCACGCCGTCGATGTAATCGGCGGTGGCCTTGCCCGGGCGGATGCCCGGAATCAGCGCGCCCGACTTCTTCAGGTTGTCGGCGGTTTCCTGCGAGTTGAACACCAGCGCGGTATAGAAGAACGCGAAACCGGTGATCAGCGCAGCGAACACGATCATGTGCAGCGGCTCGCCCGGGCCGAGGGCATTGGCGACCTTCTGCAGGACCTGGCCGAAGCTGCTCTGATTGGCAGCCTGGCCGGACCACATGGCCAGGGTGGCCGGGAACGCCAGCAGGCTCGAGGCGAAGATCGCCGGGATGACGCCGGCCATGTTGAGCTTCAGCGGCAGGAACGAGGTCTGGTTCATGTACGCGTTGCGACCGCCCTGGCGGCGCGCGTAGTTGACCGTGATCCGGCGCTGGCCACGTTCGACGAACACCACGAAGAAGGTGAAGGCGAGCACGACGATGGCGATCAGCAGCAGCTGGATGAACTGGATGTTGCCGTCGCGGTAGGCGTCGAAGGTGTGGATGATCGCACCCGGCAGGCCTGCGACGATACCGGCGAAGATGATCAGCGACACACCGTTGCCGATGCCGCGTTCGGTGACCTGCTCACCGACCCACATCAGGAACATGGTGCCGGCGGTCAGCGCGACCACGGCGGTGAGCACGAAGCCCATGCCCGGCGCGTACACGACCGGAGCGCCCGACGGCGAGACCTGGCCCTGCAGGGCCAGCGCGATCGAGCCGCCCTGCACCACTGCCAGCAGCACGGCGCCGATGCGCGAATACTGGGTGATCTTGCGGCGGCCGGACTCACCTTCCTTCTGCATCGCCTTCAGGGCGGGGAAGATGTGCACGGCCAGCTGCATCACGATCGATGCCGAGATGTACGGCATCACGTTCAGCGCGAAGATGCTGAAACGGTGCAGGGCGCCGCCCGAGAACATGTTGAACATGTCCACGATGCCGCCGCCCTGCTGTTGCATCATGGCAAGCATGGCATCGGGATTGACGCCCGGCACCGGCACGTAGCAGCCGATGCGATAGACGATCAAAGCCCCGACGACGAACAGCAAACGTTGGCGAAGTTCAGTGAACTTGCCCATTCCGCCCGCGAGGTTACCGATGCCAGCTTGCGCCATGATTTTCTTACTCCGTTACGCTGCCGCCGGCAGCTTCGATCGCGGCCTTGGCACCCGCCGTGGCAGCAATACCCTTCAGGGTGAACGCCTTGGTCACTTCGCCCTTGACGACGACCTTGGCCTTCTTGGCAGTGCTCGGGACCAGCTTGGCAGCACGCAGGGCGGCGAAGTCGATCTCACCGGCCGGCAGCTTGTCCAGCGCGTACAGCAGCACTTCAGCGGTGTCCTTGGCGATCGGCGAACGGAAGCCGATCTTCGGCAGACGACGCTGCATGGGGGTCTGGCCGCCTTCGAAGCCAGCCTTGATCTTGCCGCCACCCTTGCGGGCGAACGAACCCTTGTGGCCGCGGCCGGCAGTCTTGCCCAGGCCCGAGCCGATACCGCGACCGACGCGGGTACGCTCGGTGCGGGCGCCCGGTGCCGGGCTCAGTTCATTGAGACGCAGAGTCATGGTCGATTACTCCTCAACCTGGACGAGGTACTGAACCTTGTTGATCAGGCCGCGCACCTGCGGGCTGTCCTTCAGTTCACGCACATCGTTGAGCTTGTTCAGGCCCAGGGCACGCACCGACAGGCGGTGACGCGACTGGGTACCACGCAGGCCACGCACCAGGCGGACCTTGACAGTCTTGTTGGACTCATTAGCCATGGTTGAGTTCCTCCACCTTCTTGCCGCGCTTGGCCGCGATGCGAGCCGGCGACTGTGCAGCAGCCAGGCCCTTCACGGTGGCACGCACCAGGTTGATCGGGTTGCGCGAACCGGTGGCCTTGGCCAGCACGTTCTTCACGCCAACGGCTTCCAGCACGGCGCGCATGGCACCGCCGGCGATCACGCCGGTACCTTCCGAAGCCGGCTGCATGAACACGCGGGCTGCGCCGTGACCATCCTTGATGGTGTGCCACAGGGTGCCGTTGTTCAGGTCAACGCTGACCAGGTTCTTGCGGGCCTGTTCCATCGACTTCTGGATGGCAACCGGCACCTCGCGGGCCTTGCCATAGCCGAAACCGACCTTGCCTTCGCCGTCGCCGACGACGGTCAGGGCGGTGAAGGTGAACTGGCGGCCACCCTTGACGGTCTTGCTGACGCGGTTGACCGCGACCAGCTTTTCGATCATGCCGTCGTCGATCTTCTCTTCGCGGTTACGGTCGCGATCGCGACCCCGCTGCTGACGCTCTTCTGCCATGTTGATTCCTTGGTTGTTTGGGTATGTACGGCTCGAAGCCGCTTATGGTTGTGGCGTGACGCGGCGTTCCGGTGGGCCGCTGCAGAAGAGCGGCGCCGTCCAGCCTCACTCAGGCTGGCGAGCAGGTGGGCAGGAGGCCAATGGCCCCCTGCCTTTGTCCCTTAGAACTGCAGGCCGGCTTCGCGGGCGGCTTCTGCCAGGGCCTTGATGCGGCCGTGGTAGCGGTAGCCCGAACGATCGAAGGCAACCTTCTCGATGCCGGCGGCCTTGGCGCGCTCGGCAACGATGCGGCCAACCTTGGCAGCAGCATCGGCGTTCTTGCCGTTCTTCAGGCCTTCGATGACGTCGGCCTGGGTGGTGTTGGCAGCAGCCAGCACCTTGGAGCCGTCGGCGGTGAAGACCTGGGCGTACAGGTGCTGGCCGGTGCGCAGCACCGACAGGCGGGCGACGCCGAGCTCACGGATGTGGGCACGGGTCGACTTGGCGCGACGCAGGCGGGCGATGTTCTTGTTCATTTTGATTATTCCTTGAAAGCTGAAGGAAGAGCTTTTCCCTGAGAAGTCCGCACAGGGATGTGCGGGCTCTTGCGAGGGACTCGCGCTTATGCCTTCTTGGCTTCCTTACGGATGATGACTTCGTCGGAGTACTTCACGCCCTTGCCCTTGTACGGTTCCGGCTTGCGGAACGCACGGATCTTGGCGGCAACTTCACCGACGACCTGCTTGTCAGCGCCCTGGACCAGGATCTCGGTCTGGGTCGGGGTCGACAGCGTGATGCCTTCCGGCGCCACGAACACGACCGGGTGCGAGAAGCCCAGCGACAGGTTCAGGTCCTTGCCCTGCATGGCAGCGCGGTAACCCACGCCCACCAGCTCCAGCTTGCGCTCGAAGCCTTCGGACACGCCCTTGACCATGTTGGACAGGATCGCACGCACGGTACCGGTCAGTGCGACCAGGTCGGCGCTTTCGGTGCTCAGGGTGGCAACGCCGTTGTCGACGTTGATGGCAATACCGGCCGGCTTGGCCAGCGACAGGGTGCCCTTCGGGCCCTTGGCGGTGACGCTGTCCGACTGGACGTTCAGTTCAACCTTACCCAGGGTAATCGGCTTCTTGGCTACGCGGGACATAGTTCTACTCCTTTCGCCTTAGGCCACGAAGCACAGGACTTCGCCGCCGACGCCCAGCTGGCGCGCCTGCGCATCAGTCATGATGCCCTTGGAGGTGGAAATGATGGAGATACCCAGGCCGTTCATGACCTTCGGCAGCTCGCTCTTGCCGCGGTACTGGCGCAGGCCCGAACGCGAGAAGCGCTTCAGGGTCGCGATGACCGGCTTGCCTTCGAAATACTTCAGCACGATTTCCAGCTCGGACTTGTTGTTTTCCAGCTGGGTCACGCGCAGGTCGGCGATGTAACCCTCGTCCTTCAGGACCTGGGCGATCGCAACCTTGATCTTGGACGACGGGGCTTTCACCGTCTGCTTGCCCACCGCGGCCGCATTCTTGATGCGGACCAGCAGGTCGGCGATGGGATCAGTCATGCTCATATGAGTACCTTTGAGTGCACCGATATCCGCTTTCGCGAAAATCTGTTGTCTCCTGGAAACGGGCCAGGTCCCTTGATGCAGCGGGCCGGAAGCCCACTCCTACGACCCCGTTTGCGCAGGGCAAGACGCGGGAGTATACGCCAAAAGAGCCCGGCTTGCGCCGGGCTCCTCGGTTTTTTTGCGTCGGGAAAGCTGAATGCCTCCCCTGCCCGGTTCAGGAACCCCCGAAGGGGCTCCTGATCGCAGGGCCGGCTGGGGTTACCAGCTGGCCTTGCGCAGACCCGGCACGTCGCCACGCATGGTGGCTTCACGCAGCTTGTTACGGCCCAGGCCGAACTTGCTGTAGACGCCACGCGGACGACCCGACAGCTCGCAACGATTACGCTGGCGGCTCGGCGACGAATCGCGCGGCAGCTTGGCCAGCTTGGTTGCGGCCTCGATCTTCTCTTCGTAGGTCGCGTCCACGGAGGACACGATCTTCTTCAGAGCCGCACGCTTTTCAGCGTACTTCTTGGCCAGCTTTTCCCGCTTGATGTCGCGGTTGACCATGGAGGTCTTTGCCATTTCGGTTTCCTCGACAGATCAGTTACGGAACGGGAACTTGAACGCTGCCAGCAGCGCCTTCGCTTCCGCATCGGTCTTCGCAGTGGTGGTGATGGCGATATCCATGCCGCGGATCGCATCGACGGCGTCGAAGTCGATTTCCGGGAAGATGATCTGTTCCTTCACACCCATGTTGAAGTTGCCGCGGCCGTCGAAGGAACGGCCGGAAACACCACGGAAGTCGCGCACGCGCGGCAGCGAGATGTTGATCAGGCGGTCCAGGAACTCGTACATCTTGTGGCGACGCAGCGTGGTCTTGCAGCCGATCGGCCAACCATCACGGATCTTGAACGACGCGACCGAGATACGCGACTTGGTGACAACCGGCTTCTGGCCGGAAATCTTGGTCATGTCCGCGACGGCGTTTTCCAGGATCTTCTTGTTGGTGGCAGCCTCGCCGACACCCATGTTCAGGGTGACCTTGACGAGCTTCGGTACTTCCATCGGATTGGTGTAGCCGAACTGCTTCATCAGCGCCGGCACCACTTCTTCCTTGTAGATCTTTTCGAGACGGGAAGTCATCTTCACATTCCTCAGGCGTCGAGCGCCTCACCGCTGGAGCGGAACACACGCAGTTTGCGTCCATCCTCCAGCACCTTGAAGCCAACGCGTTCGCCCTTGCCCGAAGCCGGGTTCAGCACGTTCACGTTGGAGATATGGATCGAAGCTTCGCGCTCGACCACGCCGCCGGCAACACCTGCCTGCGGGTTCGGCTTGGTGTGGCGCTTGACGATGTTCACGTTGGCGACGACCACACGGTCGCCGTCGACGCGGACGACTTCGCCCTGCTTGCCCTTGTCCTTGCCAGCGTTGACGACAACCTGGTCGCCCTTCTTGATACGGTTAGCCATGATTATCTCCTGTCGCTCACAGCACTTCGGGAGCGAGCGAGACGATCTTCATGAACTTCTCCGAACGAAGTTCACGGGTCACCGGCCCGAAGATACGGGTACCGATCGGCTCCTGCTTGTTGTTCAGCAGGACGGCCGCGTTGCCGTCGAAGCGGATCAGCGAACCGTCGGCGCGACGCACACCCTTGCGGGTACGCACCACGACGGCGTCATACACTTCACCCTTCTTGACCTTGCCGCGCGGAATCGCATCCTTCACGGTGACCTTGATGATGTCGCCGATGCCGGCGTAACGGCGCTTGGAACCACCCAGCACCTTGAAGCACATCACCTGCTTGGCACCCGAATTGTCCGCGACGTCAAGGTAGCTCTGCATCTGGATCATGATTCAGACTCCTTATTCAGCCGCACGCGTGATGACTTCCACCACGCGCCAGTTCTTGGTCTTGGACATCGGAGCAATCTCGGTCACGCGGACGACATCGCCTTCCTTGCAGGCGTTGTCGGCATCGTGGGCGTGCAGCTTGGTCGAGCGCTTGATGTACTTGCCGTACAGCGCGTGCTTGACCTGACGCTCAACCAGGACGGTAACCGTCTTGTCCATCTTGTTGCTGACGACACGGCCTTCGACCGTGCGCAGCGTCTTCTTTTCAGTATTGTCGCTCATAGCGGCCATCCTTACTTCGTGCTGCCGAGCAGGGTCTTGACGCGAGCAATCTCGCGACGGACCCGGCGAATGTCGTGGGTCTTCGGCAGCTGGCCGGTGACCTGCTGCATACGGACAGAGAACTGTTCCTTACGCAGGTCGATCAGGTGGGCCTTGAGTTCGTCAGCCGACTTTTCACGGAGAGTTTTGATATCCATCAGCGCACCGTACGGGTCACGAAAGTGGTGGTGACCGAGAGCTTGGCGGCGGCCAGGCGGAACGCCTCGCGAGCCACTTCCTCGGAAACACCCTCGATTTCATAGATCATGCGGCCGGGCTGGATCTGGGCCACCCAGTATTCCACGTTACCCTTACCCGAACCCATTCGGACTTCGATGGGCTTCTTGGTGATGGGCTTGTCGGGGAACACGCGGATCCACATCTTGCCGCCGCGCTTGACGTAGCGGCTGATCGAGCGGCGGGCCGCTTCGATCTGGCGCGCGGTCAGCTGACCGTGTGCGGTTGCCTTCAGGCCGTATTCGCCGAAGCTGACAGCGTTGGCGCTCCAGCTCAGGCCATCGTTACGGCCCTTGTGTACCTTGCGGTACTTGGTTCGCTTGGGTTGCAACATTGTCGTTACCTCGCTTCACGGGCCGGGCGCTGACGGTCACCACGGTCGCCGCGATCGTGACGATCGTTGCGCGACGGGGTGTCGTCCTGCTTTTCCTGGCCAACCTGGGAGAAATCGAAGACCTCGCCCTTGTAGATCCAGACCTTGATGCCGATGATGCCGTAGGTCGTCTTGGCTTCAGCGAAGCCATAGTCGATGTCGGCACGCAGGGTGTGCAGCGGCACGCGGCCTTCGCGGTACCACTCCGAACGGGCGATTTCTGCACCGTTGAGGCGGCCACCGACGTTGACCTTGATGCCCAGGGCACCCAGGCGCATCGCGTTGCCGACCGAGCGCTTCATTGCACGGCGGAACATGATGCGACGCTCCAGCTGCTGGGCGATCGACTCGGCAACGAGCTGCGCGTCCAGTTCCGGCTTGCGCACTTCGGTGACGTTGATGTGCGCCGGGACGCCCATCATCTCGCTCACTTCCTTGCGCAGCTTCTCGATGTCCTCACCGCGCTTGCCGATCACCACGCCCGGACGGGCGGTGTGGATCGTCACGCGAGCGGTCTTGGCCGGACGCTCGATCAGGATCTTGCTGATGCCGGCCTGGGCCAGCTTCTTGCGCAGCATGTCGCGCACTTTCAGGTCGGCTGCCAGGTAACCGGCGAACTCGGCCTTGTTGGCGTACCACTTGGAGTTCCAGTCCTTGGAAATGCCGAGGCGGATACCAATCGGATGAACTTTATGACCCATGGTCTTTTCCTTATCCGCTTACTTGGCGGCGCCCACAACCACAGTGATGTGGCTGGTGCGCTTGAGGATGCGGGTACCGCGGCCTTTCGCCCGCGCCATGAAACGCTTCAGGGTCGGACCTTCATCAACCATGATGGTCTGAACCTTCAGCTCGTCGACGTCGGCGCCCTGGTTGTTCTCGGCATTGGCAATAGCCGACTCCACCACCTTCTTGATCAGGTGGGCAGCCTTCTTGTCCGAGAACTTCAGCAGGTTGACCGCACGTTCGGCCGGCAGACCGCGCACCTGGTCAGCGACCAGACGAGCCTTCTGCGGGGAGATGCGCGCAGTGCGCAGGATGGCTTTCGCTTCCATTGTCATCTCTCCTTACTTGCCCGACTTCTTGTCACCACCGTGACCCTTGAAGGTCCGGGTGATGGCAAATTCGCCGAGCTTGTGGCCGACCATGTTCTCGTTGACGAGAACCGGGATGTGGTTCTTGCCGTTATGCACGGCAATGGTGATGCCTACCATGTCAGGCAGGATCATCGAACGGCGCGACCAGGTCTTGATCGGCTTCTTGCTGCCCGCAGCGGCCTCCACCTTCTTGACGAGGTGGTGATCGACGAACGGGCCCTTCTTGAGTGAACGTGCCATGGTCGATTAGCCCCTACGATCGCGGACGATGAACTGCTGAGTGCGCTTGTTATGGCGCGTCTTGTAACCCTTGGTCGGGACACCCCACGGGGTGACCGGATGCGGGTTACCCTGGCCGGCCTTGGCCTCACCACCACCGTGCGGGTGGTCAACCGGGTTCATGGCAGCACCACGAACGGTCGGGCGGACGCCGCGCCAACGCTTGGCACCGGCCTTGCCCAGCTTTTCCAGGCTGTGCTCGTCGTTGCCGACTTCACCGATGGTGGCGCAGCACTCGACCGGAACCTTACGCATTTCACCCGAGCGCAGGCGCAGGGTGGCGTAGATGCCTTCGCGAGCCACCAGCTGCACGGCCGCACCAGCGGCGCGAGCGATCTGAGCGCCCTTGCCCGGCTTCAGTTCGATGCAGTGGATGGTGGTGCCGACCGGGATGTTGCGCAGCGGCAGGGTGTTGCCGGCCTTGATCGGGGCATCCGAACCAGCGATCACCTGATCACCGGCCTTCAGGCCCTTCGGGGCGATGATGTAGCGACGCTCACCGTCGACGTAGCACAGCAGGGCGATGTGGGCGGTGCGGTTCGGATCGTATTCGATGCGTTCCACGCGCGCCGGGATGCCCAGCTTGTTGCGCTTGAAGTCGATGATGCGGTAGTGCTGCTTGGCACCACCACCGACGTGACGCACGGTGATGCGGCCATGGTGGTTACGACCACCCGAGCGGCTCTGCGACTCGACCAGGGCAGCGTGCGGAGCACCCTTGTGCAGGTCGGGAGTAACCACGCGCACGGCCGAACGGCGGCCGGGGGAAGTGGGCTTGAATTTCATCAATGGCATGGGATGTACCTCAGGCCTTGGCCGTTACATCGATCGACTGGCCATCGGCCAGGCGAACGTACGCCTTGCGCCAATCGCCGCGGCGGCCAGCACGGTTACGGAAGGACTTGTTCTTGCCCTTGACGTTGACCACGTTGACAGCTTCGACCTTGACGTCGAACAGCTGCTCAACCGCGGCCTTTACATCGGCCTTGGTGGCTTCGTTCGAAACTTCGAAGACATACTGGTTGGAGAGTTCCTGCAGGCGCGCGGTCTTTTCGGAGACACGCGGGGCACGCAGCACGCTGAAGATTTTTTCGTTGCTGTTCATGCCAGCCACTCCTCGACCTTCTTGACCGCGTCAGCGGTGATGACGACCGTGTCGGCACCCACCAGCGAGACCGGATCCAGGCCCTGGACGTCACGCACCTGCACGTACGGCAGATTGCGGGCGGACAGGTACAGGTGCTCGGACGCTTCTTCGGTGACGATCAGCGGGCGCTTGCCCACCTCCAGGCCGGCCAGCTTGGCGACCAGACCCTTCGTGTTGGTCACTTCGACGTCGAAGGACTCCACGATGGTCAGACGGCCCTGACGGTTCAGCTCGGACAGGATCGCGCACATGGCGGCACGGTACTGCTTACGATTGACCTTCTGCTCGAAGCTGCGCGGCTTGGCCGCGAAGGTGACACCGCCGCCGACGAAGATCGGCGCCGTCAGTGCGCCATGACGCGCGCCGCCGCCCTTCTGCTTCTTCGACTTCTTGGTGGTACCAGCCACTTCGGAGCGAGTCTTCTGTGCCTTGGTGCCGGCGCGACCGGCGTTGCGGTAAGCAACGACGACCTGGTGGACCAGATCTTCGCTGAAATCGCGACCGAACACGGCTTCGGAGACCGAGACCTTGTTGTTGCTACCCGTGATAACGAGTTCCATCGTCATCTCTCCTTATGCCTTGCTCGCCGGACGGACGATCACATCGCCACCCGCCGCGCCCGGAACGGCGCCGCGAACGGCGATCAGACCGCGCTCGACGTCGACCTTGACCACTTCCAGGTTCTGGGTGCTCTGCTGCACCGCGCCCATGTGGCCCGACATCTTCTTGCCCGGGAAAACGCGACCCGGGGTCTGGCGCTGACCCAGCGAACCCGGCGCGCGATGCGACAGCGAGTTACCGTGGGTTGCATCGCCCATACGGAAGTTGTGGCGCTTGATGGTGCCCTGGAAGCCCTTACCCTTGGTGACACCCTGGACGTCGACGATCTGGCCGACTTCGAAGATGTCCGCCTTGACTTCGCCGCCAACGGCGAAATCGCCGAGCTGCGCGTCTTCAACGCGGAATTCCCACAGGCCACGACCCGCTTCCACCTTCGCCTTGGCGAAGTGGCCGGCTTCCGGCTTGTTGACCAGGGCAGCGCGACGCGCGCCGACGGTCACCTGCACGGCGCTGTAGCCGTCGGTTTCGACGGTCTTGATCTGCGCGATGCGGTTCGGGGTTGCTTCGATCAGGGTCACCGGGATGGAGCGGCCATCTTCAGTGAACACGCGGCTCATGCCGGCCTTGCGGCCCACGAAGCCCAACGAATACTTCTTCGTCATGGTCGTAGTCCTCAGGTCAACTTGATCTGAACGTCGACGCCGGCAGCCAGTTCGAGCTTCATCAGCGCGTCCACGGTCTTGTCATTCGGGTCAACGATATCGAGCACGCGCTTGTGCGTGCGGGTCTCGTACTGGTCACGCGCGTCCTTGTCGACGTGCGGGGAGACGAGAACGGTGTAGCGCTCGATCTTGGTCGGCAGCGGGATCGGGCCACGCACTTGCGCGCCGGTCCGCTTTGCCGTTTCAACGATCTCGCTGGCCGAACGGTCGATCAGACGATGATCGAACGCTTTCAGCCGGATCCGGATCTTTTGGTCCGCCATGGCGGTAGGTTCCTTCGTTAAAAGAGCGACAGACAAAGCCTCTGGGTTGCTTTGCCCCATGAAATTCCTGAATACGGACGGCCCACACTCCTGCAGGCCGACAAGGTCACTCCATGGACCTCAAAAACGTAGGCAGACCAGTTTCCCGGCCTGCCCAGACGTAGAAGCATAATGGCACACAAGGCAGCTGTCAACAGTCGCCTGTTGACGCCGCCTGAATGGCATTGACCCTTCCTGGTCCGGGGAACACAAGGCACATCCTGTGCCTGCTTTCCCATTTGATACGCCCCGATGCCCTACCCAGGCAACATCGGGGCGCAGATACTACCAGATTACTCGATGATCTTCGAGACCACGCCGGCGCCGACGGTGCGGCCGCCTTCGCGGATGGCGAAGCGCAGGCCTTCGTCCATCGCCACCGGGTTGATCAGGGTGACGACCATCTTGACGTTGTCACCCGGCATCACCATTTC